>JAKSCN010000228.1 GCA_022360595.1 Chromatiales bacterium | reverse complement strand
TCGATCAACTCGATATGGCTCACGGCTACATCAAAGTGCAGAGCGGCAACGAGGGTAACGCCACGCAAACCAGCATTGAAGGCGTCTACGCCGCTGGTGATGTGATGGATCACGTCTACCGTCAAGCGATCACCTCGGCCGGCACCGGCTGCATGGCGGCGCTGGACGCAGAGAAGTTTCTCGACGCCCAGGACGCCAAAGGCTAACGGACAAATATTAGTCTCTGTTGGCCCCTGCTTCACCGCAGGGGCCACATCCACTGACCTGAATAGATGCTCTATCTATTAGACCCCGATAATCCCAACGCTCCTTTTCCGCCTGTCGAGCAAGCTGAGACAGAGCCGGACGGCCTGCTGGCGGTGGGTGGTGATCTCTCCCCCGAACGCCTGTTAAACGCCTATCGGCATGGCATTTTTCCCTGGTTTTCCGATGATCAACCCATTCTCTGGTGGAGCCCAAATCCAAGAACAGTGCTCTACCCGGAACAGCTCAAAATCTCTCGCAGCCTGGCTAAAACCCTGCGAAATAAACCCTTCCGCATAAGCTTTAATCACTGCTTTAGCGATGTTATTCGTGCTTGTGCCGAGCCACGCCCGGAAAGTCCCGGCACCTGGATTACCGAGGATATGATTCAGGCCTATATCCGCTTGCATCAACTGGGACACGCCCATTCAATCGAGGTGTGGTTTGAGGGTAAACTGGTCGGCGGACTCTACGGCGTTGCGATTGGTCAGGTATTTTTTGGTGAATCGATGTTCAGCCGCGCCGCAGATGCCTCTAAAATAGCATTAGTAAGCCTATGCCAATCATTGGAAGAGAGGAGGTTTCGGATGATCGATTGTCAGGTCTATAGCTCACACTTGATCTCATTAGGAGCTGTTGAGATCAGCAGAGCACAATTCTGTGAACAGCTTAATCGGTGGTGCACTTAGTGGCCAAAGATCAGGCAGCCAATAGCGACCTGCTGCTCTACATTACTCCCGAGCACAACTGCGCCTATCTCCCTGACCGCCAGGCCCGCACCGTTTTTGTCGACCCCAACGCCGAGAAAGACCCCTGGCTCTATCAGGCCCTGATAGACAAAGGCTTTCGACGCAGTGGCGATATGATCTATCGCCCGGAGTGCGACGGCTGCCAAGCCTGCATTTCGGTGAGAATTCCGGTCAACAGCTTCCACCCCAATCGCAGTCAACGACGCGCCTGGAAGCGCGGCAGCTCTATCAATGTCACCTGCCGCTCCTCTGACGATGCGCTAACCTACTACCCACTTTACGAAAAATATATTAAAACCCGCCACCCGAACGGCGAGATGTCTGACACCAGCGAGGCAAAGTATCTCGATTTTCTCACCTGCCACTGGCTGGAATGTCTATTTTTTGAATTCAACCTTGCCGATCAATTGGTCGCCGTTGCGGTAACCGATGTACTACCAAGTGGTTTATCAGCGGTCTACACCTTTTTCGATCCCGATTTCAGCCATCTCAGTTTAGGCACTTATGCAATCTTATGGCAGATCGAGCGGGCCAGACAGCTCAATCTGAAGTGGCTCTATCTCGGCTATTGGGTGCCACACTGCCAGAAGATGGCCTACAAGAACCAATTCACACCGATTCAGACCTACATCGACCAGCAGTGGCAACACCACACAAAAATCCCGGTTATCGACGACAATACCCTATTTCCGACAGGAAAAGTTAGCTAACACTTGCCTTTAGCTTCAAATTGAAGATAATGGCGGGCTTTACTCAAGGGTGTGCTACAATGCCGCCCGCATTCGCTGAATAGCAGGTAACAGGATAGCAATGGCTAAAGAAGATTTTATCGAAATGGATGGTACAGTGATCGAGACACTGCCCAACACCATGTTCCGTGTCGAACTGGAGAACGGTCATGTGGTGACCGCCCACATTTCAGGAAAAATGCGTAAGCACTACATTCGCATTCTGACTGGCGATAAGGTCACTGTTCAACTAACACCTTACGACTTGAGCAAAGGGCGCATCACCTACCGCGCTCGATAATACTGCCGCGCGGTGCTTCCTCTCCTTAGCGCCGCACTGCCTCTTATTGGATGGCGTGGCTTTCAATGTCGAACAGCAGCTTTCCCTCGTTGACTCCGACTCGTACCACGCCACCCTGAGCCAAGCGGCCAAATAGCAGCTCTTCTGCCAACGGTTTCTTGATCTTCTCTTGGATCAGGCGAGCCATTGGGCGTGCGCCCATCTTGTCGTCATAGCCGTTCTCCGCCAACCACTGTTTAGCTTCAGGCGATACGATAATCGATACCTTCTTCTCTTCCAGTTGCCCTTCCAACTCAAACAGAAACTTGTTGACCACATTCTCGATCACCTCAGGTGCCAATCCTGCGAACTGGATAATGGCATCCAGGCGATTGCGAAACTCTGGCGTGAAGAACTTCGTGATCGCTTCCATACCATCGCGGGAGTGATCCTGAGAGACAAAGCCAATAGACGGACGGCTCATCAGATCAGCACCGGCATTAGTGGTCATCACAATCACCACATTGCGGAAGTCCGCCTTGCGGCCATTGTTGTCAGTCAGCGTACCGTGGTCCATCACCTGCAGCAGCAGATTAAAGACATCGGGATGGGCCTTCTCAATCTCATCCAGCAGCAGCACGGAGTGGGGATGTTTATTGATCTCTTCGGTCAGCAGACCACCCTGATCAAACCCGACATAACCGGGCGGTGCACCGATCAGACGTGACACGGTATGGCGCTCCATGTATTCAGACATA
>JAKSCN010000054.1 GCA_022360595.1 Chromatiales bacterium | reverse complement strand
TTACTCGTCACTCATTTGGAGCGACCAAACTGCGCTCCTCGTGCCTTGGTTGGTGCTTTTTTAGGTTCAACAGTGACGATTAAATTAGTGTTAACAGGCCCTAGTAAGGGTAGTTAGCAGAGTAGGAATTCCAATAGCGCTTTCTGAGCGTGCATGCGGTTTTCCGCTTCGTCCCAGACCACACTATCCTTGCGGTCAATGACCGAAGCGCTCACCTCTTCGCCACGATGGGCGGGCAGGCAGTGCATGAACAGTGCATCACTATTGGCGGCAGCCATTACAGCGTCGTTGACCTGATAGTTGGCAAATGCCTTCTCACGTTTCGCCTGCTCTTCTTCCTGACCCATGCTGGCCCAGACGTCGGTCACCACCAGATCAGAGCCGCTGGATGCATCCAGTGGGTTGCGGATGATTTCACAGCGATCTTTGGCCGGTTCCAGGACGGTGCTATCAGGTTCGTAGCCCTCTGGGCAGGTGATATTCAGTTTGAAGTCGAACTGACGTGCGGCATTGATATAGGAGTGGCACATGTTGTTGCCGTCGCCCACCCAGGTGACCGTTTTACCGGCGATGTTGCCGCGGTGCTCGAAGTAGGTCTGCATGTCTGCCAGCAGTTGGCAGGGGTGCAGCAGATCGGTCAGGGCGTTGATCACCGGTACCTTGGAGTGGGCGGCGAAACGTTCGATATTTTCGTGCTCGAAGGTGCGGATCATCACGCAGTCGACCATGCTCGACAACACGCGGGCGCTGTCTTCAATCGGCTCGCCACGTCCCAACTGAGTATCGGCAGAGGATAGAAACAGTGCATGGCCGCCTAACTGGGTCATGCCGGTCTCGAAGGAGACGCGGGTACGAGTGGATGATTTCTCAAACACCATTGCCAGGGTCTTCAGAGTCAACGGTGTGTAGGTTTCACCGGCGCGCAACATGCGTTTCAGCTCGATAGCGCGCTCAATCAGGGTGTGTAGCTCCTCTGCTGTCAGATCCATCAAAGAGAGGAAGTGTCTTGGTGTGTTCTGCTTGCTCATGATCTTTCCACTATCTTGCAGTCATACCGGGCGCTAGGCGCTATTGTCCGACGTCCCTTCGTTGAGAAACGCTTTGATCAGATCGGTCAGGATTTCAACCAGGGTGTTGGCCTCTTCATCACTCATAATCAGAGGCGGCAGCAGGCGGATCACTTTCTCGGCGGTAACGTTGATCAGCAGCCCTTTTTCCAGCGCTTGGGTGACCAGTTCAGGACAGGGTCTGTCCAGCTCGATGCCGATCAGCAGGCCCATACCTCTAATCTCTTCAACGCCTGCGACATCCTGCAGACCGTCGGCCAGGTCGGCGAGGATTTTGGCGCCAAGGTTTTCCGCCCGCTCGGTCAGTTGGTCTGATTCGATAGTCTCCAGAACCGCCAGTGCTGCCGCACAGGCCAGTGGGTTACCGCCAAAGGTGGAGCCGTGTGCGCCAGGACCAAAGATCTCCGCCGCTTTGCCTTTTGCCAGGCAGGCGCCAATCGGAACGCCATTGCCCAAACCTTTCGCCAGGGTCATGATATCCGGGTGGATGCCGTTGTGCTGAAAGGCGAACATCCGGCCGCTTCGGGCCATGCCGCTCTGTATCTCATCCAGCATCATCAGCCAGTTGTGTTCGTCACAGATAGTGCGGATATCGTTTAGATACTCTTCAGGCGGGATATTGATACCGCCCTCGCCCTGTACCGGTTCTACCAGCACGGCGACTGTATTCGGACTGTTTTTAGCGATGGTCCGAATTGCTTCGATGTCGCCATAGGGTACCCGGATAAAGCCGCTCACCAGTGGTTCAAAGCCTGCTTGTACTTTGCGATTGCCAGTGGCTGACAGGGTCGCCAGAGTACGGCCGTGGAAGCTGTGCTCCATTACGATAATGGCGGGGTTTTCGATGCCGTTTTTGTTACCGTAGAGGCGCGCCAGCTTGATGGCCGCCTCGTTCGCTTCAGCACCGGAATTGCCGAAAAAGACGCGATCCATGCCTGCCAGCGCAGTCAGCTTATCACCCAACTGCTGTTGCAGATCGATCTGGTAGATATTGGAGGTGTGGATCAGCTCGCCGGCTTGTCGGCGGATGGCCTCGGTTACCGCAGGGTGTGCGTGGCCCAGGCCACAGACAGCGATGCCTGATAGCGCATCAAGATATTTGTTATCGGCAGTATCCCATACCCAGGCGCCTTCGCCTTTCTGCAAACCGATGGGTAGCCGTTTATAGGTTGCCATCAATGAGTCCGACATGATCACTCCTCCGGCGCCTTTTCCCAAAGGGATTCGCGCCCTTTAAAAACAAAAGGCAGCCTGCAAATGAGAGGCCGCCTCCGGCTTGTTTTCCCGGTTTTTCGCGGGAAAACGACCGATATTACCCGCGCTTTATATAAAGCGCAATAAGATTATTGTGACAGTTTGCTTGCAGAGGTTGCGCGGGGAGAGGCGTTGCTATAGGCTTTTTTTAGGAGTTGACCGGATGGTCGCTGCCCGAAAGGGTGGAGGAAAGTCCGGGCTCCACAGGACAGGACGCCAGGTAACGCCTGGGGGGCGCGAGCCCACGGAAAGTGCCGCAGAAAATAGACCGCCACTTACGGGTGGTAAGGGTGAAAAGGTGCGGTAAGAGCGCACCGCGCTGCTGGTAACAGCAGTGGCAGGGTAAACCCCGTCCGGAGCAAAACCAAATAGAGGGGCAGTTGGGCTTAGCCCACGACATGTGGTCCGCATGGTCCCTGGGTAGGTTGCTTGAGGTATGCGGTGACGCATATCCCAGATGAATGGCCATTCACGACAGAACCCGGCTTACAGGTCGACTCTTTTCAGTTTTTATAGATTTCCAAAAGGTTAAGGATGACCTTTTGGTTGATCGCTGCTTTCCTTAGAGCCTGTTATTACTCAGGGCAAAATGTCGGTATTTGATCTGTGGGCCGACGCCTAAATTTACCTTTCAGAAATTTAATTCCTTCAATACCTCACAATCTACTTTAAGTGCGATTTTTATTGCACTGATTTTAAGCGTATTCCTTCTTTTTCATTGCTTTTAGAAGTGTTTCTAACTCCCTGTCTTTAAAGGAACTTTCCCCTGTTTTTGTGCTGTGGTTTTCTTGA
>JAKSCN010000678.1 GCA_022360595.1 Chromatiales bacterium | reverse complement strand
GGGTTGCTAAATGAACTGGGCCTGAAAGGTGAAAGCCTCAACGGTCTCACCGCCGAAGCATTCACAGAAGCGGCGGAAAAGAGCAGCGAAAGCTAACTCCCGTTCAATTCGGGCACTGTCGATAGGCCTTGGCAGTGCCCGCTCGCTACCCCACGCGCAACAAACATACGGAAATCCACAACAGTCAAAACCCTCACCAGCTGATAGAGTAGCGCTATCATGAGGGTACGAATGGACTGCAACTGGACAAACCGCTTAACAGGCTCCTGGAACAACCGAAACCGCTTGTTCTGGTGTGAAAAGCTGTCCAGCGTTATTTTAATTTTTCTTACCGCCCTCTCACCACTAAACAGTACGGCTGACCACGCTACCCAAGTCATCGCCAATAAAACCGTCTCTATAGGCATACTGGCATTTCGTGGTGTAGAACAGGCCCAAAATACCTGGCAGCCTACCATTGACTATCTTTCGGCCAATATCGATCAAGTGCAGTTTAAAATGCTGCCGCTCGATCTGACCCAGATGGAACAGGCAGTCAAAAGCAGGTCTGTCGACTTCATCCTCACCAACCCCGGCAACTATGTGGACCTTGAATACCGCTTCGGCGCCAGCCGCATCGCCACGATTCAAAATACCCACGACACCGACCCCCGCTCCGCCATCCGCTCCGCCCTTATCGTTCGGGCAGACCGCACTGAACTGCAAGAGATCAACGACCTGGCCGGCAACTCACTGATGGCGGTCAGCCCTGAAGCCTTCGGCGGCTATCAGGTGATCTGGCGCGAAATGAGACGTCATGGACTGGAGCCGGAACGTGATCTCTCGGAGATTCAGTTTGCCGGTTTTCCTCAAGACAACATTATCAAAGCGGTGCTGTCCGGTGAGGTAGACGCCGGTGTCATCCGCAACTGCCTATTGGAAAAGATGGCAGGAACTGGCGAGATAGAACTAACCTCAATTCGGGTACTCCACGCCGACACCTACGAGCAGCCCGACTGTCTCGCCAGCTCAATGGCCTACCCCGACTGGCCCTTTGCAAAACTCACTCACAGTTCTGACCACCTGGCAAAGTTAATAGCCCAAACCCTGCTTGCTTTGCCGGAGGGTCACCCTGCCACCGTCGCTGGTCACTACGCCAGTTGGACCATCCCCGTTGACTACCAAACCGTTCATGATCTGTTTCGCGAACTGCGCATCGGCCCTTATGAGTGGATGAATCACACCACCATACGTGACATCTGGGAAAAATATTGGCAGTGGGCGCTACTGATTTTCCTCGGCATGATTTGGTGGCTTTGGCATGTCTATCGGGTCGAGCTGCTGGTCCGTGTGCGGACCGCCCAGCTCTCAGAGTCCAATGATCGTCTCAAACACGAGATGCGAGTGCGTCAGCAGACCGAGGAGAAACTGCGTCTCCAGCAAGATGAACTGGCCCATGTCGATCGGGTCAGCATAGCCGGAGAACTGGCTAGCGGTCTAGCCCACGAGCTTAATCAACCGCTATCGGCGATCAGCAGTTATGCCCAGGGCTGCGCCTGGCGGCTGGACGCTGGCAAGATGACGCTCGAAGAGTTCCGGGATATCAATCAACGTATCTCCAATCAGGCCGAACGGGCCGGGGCTATCATCGAACGCTTGCGCACCTTCCTGCGCAAGGACGATACCGCCTGCACGGACATCAACCTCAACAGTGCGGTACAAGAAGCAACCGCCCTGTTCGCCAGCGAAGCAAAAAAATACAGAGTGATTGTCACCCTGGAGCTGGCCGCCAAATTGCCACCGGTCTGTACCGAGAATATCCAGATACAGCAGGTCATCATCAACCTCTTACGCAACGGCGCCGACGCCATGAGCAACACGCCTGAAGCACAGCGGGTGCTGGAGGTTCGCACCTATACTGAGCAAGGTTATGTCTGTATTGCAGTCAAAGATAGCGGTGAGGGTATATCAGACGAACACAAAGCGCGGCTGTTTGATCCCTTCTTTACTACCAAATCGGAAGGTATGGGCCTGGGCCTGTCACTCAGCCAGTCAATTATCGCCTCCAACCATGGCCGTATTCAGGTAGAGAGCAAACATGGCCAAGGCACCACCTTCACCATTGAAATGCCCATCTACCGTGGAGCGGCAGAGCATGACGACTGAAACCGTCTTTATTGTTGATGACGACGAATCCATACGCGACTCGTTGACTTGGCTACTTGAAGCAGTAGACCTGAACGTTAGAACCTATGAGTCGGCAGAGGCCTTTCTGGAACAGAACCCTCACGACGTCATCGGCTGTCTGATTCTCGACGTGCGCATGTCAGGCATGAGCGGCTTGGAACTGCTGAACAAACTGGTGGACCAGCAGTGCACTCTACCGATCATTATTCTGACCGGTCATGGCGATGTACCCATGGCAGTCAGGGCGATGAGTGATGGCGCCTTCTACTTCGTACAGAAACCGGTCAACGGCCCGGAGCTGGTCGCAAAAGTCAGAGAAGCTCTGGCAATAAGCCACAAACTGCTTCCCAGGAAGCAAGAGAGCGACGCCCTCAAAGAGCGCTATAACACGCTCACCAAACGGGAGCGGGAGGTGATGGCCATGATCATCTCTGGCGCACAGAACAAGGTTATCGCAGCCGATCTTGGTATTGTAGAGCGTACTGTCGAAGTACACCGTCATCGGGTAATGGAGAAGATGCAGGCACATTCCGTGGCCGACCTGGTACAGATGAACCAACGGCTCACCCCCCAGGAGTAATGGCAGACACCTTGTTCCCAGTGGACCATGCGTAGGTTCGGTGACCCACAGCCAGCCCACTCATAAGGGGACAAGGTGTCCGTCATCATTACTTTTCTCTAAACGCCTGATGGCACCCTTTACAGCTCTTGGCCGTCTGTGCAAACTGGGCCTTTATGGCGGCGACATCCCCCCCCGCGGCGACTTGCTGCAGTTTGGCCGACTCTGTTTTCAGCGTTTCATATTTTGCCTGGAAATCGTCCCAGCGCTCCCAGATCTCCGCCTTTGCCTCAGTATCGTGCATTGAACCTTTCGGGAAACCCTCTAACAGATTGAGGCTGGCGGCCCACGCCAGTCCATCCGCTTTCTGCTTGAAAACCTCTTTGTTGAAAGGCACCTTCCCCTTCACCATGCCCCCCATGGGTTGCAAATACCACTTGTAGATAGTCATGGTCGACTCACGAAAATCCACAGCCCCCTGAACAGCGGTATTCTTATGGCCATCAGCCAAAGCCATGGGGCTGATCCCGGCAGCACCAATCAGACCCGCCATAACCATTGCGCTTAAGATACGTTCTCTCATCTATACACTCCTCATGGGCGTCCACGCCCTTAACGTTAAAATTCCCGACCGGGAAAATATGACATTCATGAGGGTTAACACATTTGCGCAGGTTTTATTCCATCACAATTAAATTTTTCGGAATAAAACAAAATGCGGGGTGTATACCTGTATGAGAGACTACTACAAATACAAACTATGAAGGCAAACGATAAAGGGACTACCATGGCTGACTTTAGCCAGCTCATTACCCAACATATTCCCCGTCTGCGGCGCTACGCCAAGGCGCTGTTTAGTGATCCGGCATTGGCGGAAGATCTGGTGCAAGACTGCCTGGAACGCGCCTGGTCAAAACAGCACCTGTGGAACGGTAGCGGTGATATCCGCGCCTGGTTGTTCAGCATCATGCACAACCTCCATGCCAACGAAGCGCGCAAATTTAACCGCAGACCGGCGCTGATCCCCATGGAAGCACAAAATGACCAGCCCATCACCGGTAATCAAGAGAGCACTCTCGCGCTTAACGAACTCGAAGCAGCACTGCACAATCTGCCGGAAAAACAGCGTGAAGTGCTACTGCTGGTCGGCCTGGAGCAGATGAGCTACGAAGAGGCCGCCGATGTTCTAAATGTACCCACAGGCACAGTGATGTCACGCCTCTCCAGGGCCAGGGAGAATCTCAGATCCACCCTCTACGGCGCCCATAAACAGAGCAATATCAGGAGAATCAAGTGAACGAGAAGCGCAAGCCAATCACCGAGGCGGACCTTCACGCCTACGCCGATAACCTCCTGGACCCCAAACGCCGCCAGGAGGTAGAGCAATACCTTGAACAACACTCTGAAGCGGCTGAACAGGTACGTGCCTACCAGGAAATAAATACAGGGCTGCATCAGCTTTTTGACCATGTGCTGGAGGAGCCGATTCCTTCCCGGTTAAAACAGAAGAGTAAAACCAGCCACTCTTCCAAACCACTACAGATAGCCGCCATGCTCGCGACACTGGCTATCGGAACGGCAATAGGTTGGCTGGGACGCGGTGAATGGAATATTGGACAGCAACCCATCGCCCAAATGGTTGACCACGCCTTCACCGCTCATGTGGTCTACACCCCCGAGGTAAAACACCCGGTAGAAGTAGGCGCCAATGAAGAGAAGCACCTGGTCAACTGGCTAACCAAGCGTCTGGATGCACCTGTCAAGGCCCCTCAACTCAATACCCTCGGCTACGAGCTGCTCGGCGGACGTCTACTGGCCGCTGAAGGCAAACCGGCTGCACAGTTCATGTATCAGAACGGTCTGGGCAATCGGCTGACCCTCTTTATTCGTAAGAACCCAAACGGACAACGTGATACCGCCTTTCGGTTTGCCAATAATGACAGTGTACGCGGATTCTATTGGATCGATGGAGAGCTGGGTTACGCTCTGATCGGTGAAACCGAGCGTACAACCATCGCCAAGGCGGCCCATCTGGTGTATGAACAGCTGGCGCAATAGCCTATCAACAAATTAACAAAATAAGTCAGAAAGAGAACCAGGGCCTGTTAAGTCATATTTCAAAGATAGACAGCCAATCAACAGATTCAGATAATGGCTGCACCACCAACTACCAGGCACTACTTACAATGGAAAAGTACCTCTTTCTGGCTCATCTCACCGCCCTGACCCTACTGTTTTCCAGTGCTGTTCACGCAAAATGCGATGACACTGAAAACGAAATTTACACCCATAATAAATGCACTAAAATCAAAACCTATAAGAGTGAAGAGATTTCAGTCTCCCCCACTCTGTTGATCGCACTGCATGGTGACTCCCCTTTTCACAAACCGAGCTACCACTATCGGTTTGCCCGCCTGATTGCCGAACAGAGCAACGATCTAGTTTCTGTTGGTATGTTACGCCCAGGTTACAGTGATCCGATGGATAGAACATCCGATGGTGTTCGCGGGGATGCCATTGGTGATAACTATGATAAAACCAGAGTCGATCAACTGGCTGAAGCGATTAAGCAACTAAAGACACAATACAACGCCAGCTATGTTGTCCTGGCAGGCCACTCTGGCGGCGGCGCCATTATCGGTAATCTTATCGGGGTTCATCCAGCCCTGGTTGATCACGCCTTTATCGTCGCCTGCCCTTGCGATATCAATGCGTGGCGATCGGACATGTATCAACTGACAAACAACACCATCTTTGATGGCACCTTGGATGTGATATCACCAATTGAGAGAGCAGCCGATGTTTCTCCCAAAACACGAGTGACTCTGTTTGCAGGAGAAAAAGATGCCGTCGCCAAACCATACCTAAGCCAACGTTACCAATCCGCCTTAGAGATAAAGGGGAAAAAAGCGGAACTTTATATGATCGATGGTGATCACGAGATATTCCTGAACCCTAAGGTAATGGAGACAGTAATCAATACCATAAAGGGATATACGAATAGACAGAAATAGCGAATAAACGGAGCCGTTTATACTGACAAATATCATACGCCTCACAGAAATTTCGGATATCCACAATACTCTAACGTATACTAGCCAACTATATTCGATCCATCAGAAGCGAGCCTTATACTCAATCTGACCAACTCCGAAAAATCTATCAGTATATTTCTCGCTGGTAGTAATTTTATACCCGCCGTCCCCGGCGGGTATTTTTTTCTTGTCCCCGATATCCCCCCTGACTTGAACTCAATTTCGGGCATCCACAATTTTCAATTTCCCTGATTCCTATAACCTTTAACACAGCATAAAGAGAAAGCAGTTATTGGTTATTTCTCATCTGACAAAAGGTGAAAAGAATGGACAGTGGACGAAGAAAATTTTTAACCGGCGGTGCTCCCATTGCATCCCTATCACTGTTGAACAGCACAGCAACCGCTGCTACCAATAAACAGTCCGGCAAGGCTAAAAAGGAGCGCTGGGGCATGGTTATCGATCTGCGCAAATGCATCGGCTGTGAAGCCTGTACCGCAGCCTGTTCTATCGAAAACCAAGTACCCGATGGGCAGTTCCGAACCATCGTATCCAGCTATGAAGTTAAACGGGAAGAGAGCAGCAGTAGTGCGGTACTACCACGCCTGTGCAATCACTGTGAAAATCCACCCTGTATTCCAGTCTGCCCGGTACAAGCCACCTATCAACGCACCGATGGCATCGTCGTTGTCGACAACACCCGCTGCGTCGGTTGCGCCTACTGCGTCCAAGCCTGCCCGTATGACGCCCGCTTCATCAACAGCGAAACCAATACGGCAGACAAATGCACATTCTGTGTCCACCGCGTTGAGGCGGGGCTGCTCCCGGCCTGTGTCGAAACCTGTGTCGGTGGCGCACGTGTCTTTGGTGATCTCAACGATGCCAACAGTGCAGTCACCAAGCTGATCATGAAACACAAAACCCACGGCTTAAACCCTGAGCAAGGCACACGCCCCCAAGTCTATTACATCGGGCTCGATGGCGCACTGCAAAGCAAGATTGAAGGTACACCCAGTCTCTGGAACAGAGCCCAAGCTGTTGAACAGGAGGCCAGATCATGAGTAGTGAAATTATTGAACTCATCGCTATCGATCACGAGATCACCTGGAACTCATGGGCGGTACAATACTTCTTCTTCATAGGCATCAGTGTTGGCGGGCTACTACTCACCCTGCCCGCCTTTGTACTAGGTAAAGGCCACTGGGAAAAATTCAGCCGCATTGCTCTCCTGGTTGCGCTTACCACAGGTCTGGTGGCGCCGGTTGCGCTACTCTCTGATCTACATCAGCCGGCACGCTTCTTCCAGTTCTATCTACACTTTACACCGGACTCCTGGATGAGCTGGGGCGCCTTCTTTCTCCCTCTCTATATAGGTGCGTTGACACTCTATAGCTGGTCGGTTTTCCGCAACAAGCATGCGTTGGGACAGCCTGTTGTTCGCGTACTCGGCGTTATCACCGGCCTGTTGGCGTTACTGATCGCTCTCTATACCGGCAGTGAAATGGGGGTACTTGATAGCCGCATTCTCTGGCAGAGCAACTGGTTGATCCCACTCTATCTACTGACAGGGTTAAGTGGTGCTGTCGGACTCGCTCTGGTGCTGAGCAGGATTTTTCAACCAGACCAAATACTACTAACCCACACAGCGAACCGCGCACTCTCAATCACACTGCTGCTGGTCACCCTCTTCATGACGATCTGGGTCAGCGCAGGTTCAATCGGTCAAAGCGCTTCAGGCGCGGCATTCCAAAACCTAGCAATGGGTGAGGCAAACTTTGAGATCATTATTCTCTGGTTACTCACCGGCACACTTTTACCCCTGCTGTTTACCCTGATCAAATTCCCCGCTCTCGCCATTCCAACCGGCCTGCTGGCACTGCTCGGTAGCTGGATGGTTCGCTGGGTCATGTTCATCGGTGGGCAAGGTCTGCCAAAGAACGGTGCCGGTTATTACAACTTTGAACTGTCGCTGGGCAGCGAAGGTTGGTTGGGAATCGCCGGTTCCTTCGGCTTCTGGCTCGTTCTCATCACTCTTATTACCAGTCTGCTGCCCTGGCAGCGCTCAAGCAGCAACGCCTGAGTCCAACCATCAGCGATAGGAGAAAACAACATGACTACTTCCCGTAGAAAATTTCTCAAAGGTGCAGCAGCGGCTGGTGGATTGACCGCTTTCGGTTTCGGATACAGCCACACGGCCGAAAAGATGCTCCGCGGCCTCTGGTCCGGCGACAAACCTGCCGACCCAATCAGCGGTAAAGCACCCAAGCCTGAATTCACCATCGACACAACAACAGGCCAACTCATCCCCAACCCAGACCAGGCCATGAGCTACACCATGTGCATGGGGTGCACCACAATTTGCGGTGTCAGAGTGCGCGTGGACAGAACCGATCAATCAGTGATGCGTGTTACCGGCAACCCTTATCACCTACTCTCAACCGATCAACACATACCCTACGCCACACCGGTAAAGGATAGCTTCGTCAACCTCAGCCGCTACATGGAACAAGGCTTGGCCGGCCGTTCTACCGCCTGTGCCAGAGGTAACGCGGTACTGTCCAAATTGACTGACCCCAATCGCGTCAAAGTGCCTCTGAAACGGGTTGGTCCGCGCGGCAGTGGTCAATGGATACCGATCTCCCCCGAACAACTGCTGGAAGAGGTCGTTGAAGGTGGCAATCTTTTCGGTGAAGGCCATGTGGATGGCCTGCGGGCTATTCGTGACATCAAAACACCTATTGACCCCAGCAATCCCGAATTTGGCCCCAAGTCCAACCAGTTAGCGGTTATTCCGCCCTTTAAGGATGGGCGCCTGCGCTTCGCCGCACGCTTCGCCAAACAGAGCTTCGGCACCGTGAATTTCACAGGCCATCGCTCCTACTGTGGTCTCTCCATGCGTTCAGGTTATGCCGCTCTATTGGCCGATTGGAAAAAACAGCCTCATCTGAAACCCGACTTCGCCAACTCTGAATTTCTACTCTTTATCGGCACCGCACCGGGCAACGCCGGGAACCCCTTCAAACGTCAGGGACAACAACTTGCCAAAGCCAGAAGCGAAGGCAAACTGGAGTACGTAGTGGTTGACCCGGTATTGACCAACAGCGACAGCATGGCGTCTGATGGACGCAGCAGTTGGCTCCCCATCAAGCCCAATACCGACGGCGCTCTGGTCATGGGGATGATCCGTTGGATTATCGAGAATGAACGCTTTGATGATCACTTCCTCAAACAGCCCAACCCCAAGGCGGCGAAGGTAGCCGATGAAGTCAGTTGGTCCAATGCCACTCACCTGGTGATTATTGATGAGGGCCACAAACTGCAAGGTCGATTCCTCAGAGCCACTGATATCGGCTTAGCCACCGGTGATCCCAAAGCATCTCCTTTAGTGGTCATTGAAAAGGCCACCAACTTACCGGCCAATCAGGCGACAGCCGGTCCTGCGCAACTCTTTTACGAAGGTGTAATAGAGCTCACCAATGGCGACCAAGTAGCCGTGAAAAGCAGCCTGAGTCTACTGAAAGATGAAGCGTTCAAACACACGCTAACTGAATATTCAGAACTTTGTGGCATACCGGAAGCAAAAATTATCGAACTGGCAGATAAATTCACCAGCCACGGCAAACGTGCAGCAGCTGACTGCCACGGCGGCACCATGGGCAGTAACGGCTTCTATACCGCATACGCCATTGTCATGCTCAATGCGCTAGTGGGCAATCTCAACGTCAAAGGCGGCACTACCGCCAGTGGTGGACGATATAAGGAGATCGCACCTGGACCGCGTTACAACTTAAAGAAATTCCCCGGGATGGTGAAGGCAAAGGGAGTCGGTCTCGGGCGGCATGGTTTTCCCTATGAGAAGAGCAGTGAGTACAAACGCAAGGTAGCGGCGGGTCAGAACCCCTACCCCTCACAAGCGCCTTGGTATCCACTCTCTCCGGCCATGTCGTCCGAGTTCCTGACTGCGGCGCTCAACGGCTATCCCTACTCCTTAAAGGCCTTGATCTTGTGGAGTTCAAATCCGATCTACGGCATTGCCGGTCTGCACAATCAGGTAAAAGAGAAACTTGCCGACCCTAAAGCGCTGCCGCTGATTGTCTCTATCGACCCCTTCATCAACGAGACCAACACCTTTGCTGACTATATCGTACCCGACTCGGTACTCTACGAGAGCTGGGGCTGGGCCAGCGCCTGGGGCGGCAACCTGACCAGGGTCAGCACTGCCCGCTGGCCGGTTGTTGAACCAGCTCAAGTGAAAGACACCAACAATCAAAGCGTCGATATGGAGTGGTTCTTTATTCAAGTCGCCAAAAAAATGGGGCTGCCCGGCTTTGGCGATAAAGCGATAAAGGATAAAGATGGCAAGATGCACCCACTCAACACGCCGGAAGATTTCTATCTGCGCGCCGCAGCCAATGTCGCGTTTGATGGAGGTGCCGTTGCTGATGCCGACGATAATACACTGGAACTGACCGGCGTCGACCGTCTCAGTAAAGTGATGCAGCAAACACTTAAACCGGAAGAGTGGCGCAAAGTCGCTTATGTCTATGCCCGTGGTGGCCGGTTTGAAGATTTCAGTAAATCCTACAAAGGCAACACACTCGCCCGCCAATACAAAAAACCGATGCAGATATACGACGAAAGATTAGGCACCGCACGCAACACCATGAGTGGTCAACGCTATATCGGCACGCCCACCTGGGTTCCACCATCCCTCTCGGATGGCGCATCCCTGGAGCAGCGCTTCCCGAAAAACCAGTGGCCGTTCAAAGTGGTCAGCACCAAATCCCAGTTTGTCTCATCACACACTGCAGGCATACAGCGGCTACAACAGTTCCACCCCAGTAACGCTATTGCCATCAACAGTGAAGACGCTCAAAAGCTCGGTATCAGCTCCGGCGAAAAAGTACGCATCTCAACTCCCGGCGGCAGCGTGGAAGCAGTTGCACTGGTGCGCAACGGCATCGCACCCGGGGT
>JAKSCN010000494.1 GCA_022360595.1 Chromatiales bacterium | reverse complement strand
GCTTTGTCAACCTGAATCAGATGCTCACTGACCACACGCACAATCTGCGCCGCATTCTTGGGTGACAACCAGAGATGAGGGTCGACACCATCTTCATGCGCATCAGCATGTTCTGCTTCATCGTGCTTGGGCTCATGCTCACCGTGTTCGTGTTGATCATGCTCATCATGGTTATGTTTATCCCAGGCGCCACCTTCACGCATGGCAACCCGCTGCATACCGGGTTGAGAAATCAGCTCTATCACTTTCGCATCATCGGCGATGGCTTGCAGGGTTTTAGCCAGCGGCGTCTCCAGGCGTTCGCCCACCCAAACAACCATATCCGCCTTACTCAGCTTACGGGCATCTGATGGCGCCAGACTAAAGGTGTGGGGTGATTGTCCACCACGAATCAGTAATTCCGGTTCAGCAACGCCCTCCATGACGCCCGCCACCAGTGAGTGTATCGGTTTGATGCTAACCACGACCTTTGGCGCCGCAAACAGCGGTGATGCCAGGCCCAAGAGACCAAGAAAAAGCGCAACAGAGAACCAATTTTGTGACTTTACTAACATGAGAGAGACATCTGCTTGAAATGGAAAAATGTTATGATATATCATTTTTAACGTTATGTTATATCATTTTGTTCGGCTGTCAACTATATGGCTGAACTCCCCTATAATTGATCAAAAAATTGGAATATCCCAAAAGGAGACAACATGTTGCAGTTTAAACATCTACTGTTACCTCTAGTTGGCCTGACCAGCATCGCTTTCGCCAATGCAACACTGGCCGCCTCCCATGAAGAACACCGCCAACACGCCAGTCATGTACACGGTGAGGCCCATCTCGATCTGATCCAGGATGGCCCCAATCTGCACATTGAAATCACCAGCCCCGCCGCCAATATCATGGGGTTCGAACACCCACCCGCAAACGAAGACGATCACCGCACCCTGAAGCAGGCGCTGCACCGTCTTGAAGACGGCAAACAGATGTTCCGCTTTAGCGAAGCGGCAAATTGTAATTTGGATGAGGCGAAAGTCACTTCACCCTGGGCCGAACATGAAGAAGAACATGATGGAGAGCATAAGGAAGAACATCACGAAGAACATGCTCACAAACATGATGAACAGAGCGAGCATAAAGAGAAAAAACATGCCGATATTACGGCAGCCTACCACTTCGTCTGCACCAATACTGAAGCGTTGCAGCAGATGACAGTGATGATTTTCAAAGAATTTCCAGCCACTCACGAGCTGCATGTACAATTTGTCACCAGCAAGGGACAGGGCGGTATTGAGCTGACCTCGGCCCAGCCCACACTATCCTTTTAATTGATCGCTTTTCAGCGCCAGCGTGGTAGTCGACGTGACCAATGGATATGCCGTTACATTGCAGCAACTTGAGTTTAGTTGGCATCAGCAGGCCCCTACTATCTTGTCATTGGAAATGCTCAACGTGGCAGCCGGTGAACAGGTTTTCATCGAGGGGCCGAGCGGCAGCGGCAAAAGCACGCTACTGAGTCTACTGGCGGGTGTCACAACACCCCAACGGGGTCGTGTTGAAGTGCTCGGCAGAGAGATATCCCAGCTCTCTGCCGTGCAGCGTGATCACTTTCGCGCCCATCATATCGGCTACATTTTTCAGCAGTTCAATCTGATCCCCTATCTATCGATGGTGGAGAACGTCACCCTGCCGTGCCGCTTTTCACCCCAGCGCCGCAATAGAGCGCTGGAGAACGCCGCGACGGTTGAAGAGGAGGCGCTGCGGCTGCTCAGCCACCTGGACATGGCTGACGATAAGATGCTCGCTCGACCGGTCACCTCTCTCAGTGTGGGACAGCAGCAACGGGTAGCGGCGGCTCGGGCGCTGATGGGTTCGCCCGAGTTGCTGATAGCCGACGAGCCCACCTCGGCATTGGATTCAAGCAGACGTGAAGGTTTCATCAAACTGCTGTTTGAAGAGTGCAAGCAGACCGGCTCAACACTGCTGTTTGTCAGTCATGATGCTTCGCTGAAGCATCTGTTCAGCCGCACTATTCATCTGGCGGATATCAACGCAGCCGCCCAGGTAGAAGAGGAGTAGCCCGTGCCTATTTTCACCCTCGCCTGGAAAAGTCTGCTCAACCGTCGCTTTACCGCGACTGTCACCATCATCTCCATTGCGCTCAGCGTAACGCTGTTACTGGGGGTTGAGCGCATCCGCAAAGAAACCCGCACCAGCTTTGTCAATACTATCTCCGGCACCGATCTCATTATCGGCGCACGCAGCGGTCCGGTGCAGTTGCTGCTCTATTCCGTGTTTCATATTGGTAACGCCACCAACAACATCTCCTGGAAGAGCTATGAGGAGATCATCAACCACCCTAGCATCGCCTGGAGTGTGCCTATCTCACTGGGCGATTCACACCGAGGTTTTCGCGTTATCGGCACCACCACGGAGTACTTCCAGCGTTATCACTTTTCCGGTGGCCAAAGCCTGGAGCTCATCGAAGGTAAACCGTTCAGCGACCTCTACGATACCGTGCTGGGTGCCGAAGTAGCGGAAAAGCTCGGCTACAAATTGGGTGACAAGATCATCATTGCCCACGGCGCTGCCGATGTCAGCTTTGCCCGCCACGACGACAAACCCTTCCAGGTCGCCGGCATCCTGAAACGCACCGGCACTCCTGTCGATCAGGCGGTTCATGTCAGCCTGGAGGCAATTGAGGCGATCCATGTGGACTGGAAAAGTGGCGCTCCCATTCCCGGCATCTCGATCAGCGCTGAGCAGACCCGCAAGATGGCCCTGCAGCCCGAAGTGATTACCGCTGCACTGATCGGCCTGAAATCAAAAATTGCCACTTTCAAGGTGCAACGATCGGTTAACGATTACCGCAAAGAACCGCTCACCGCCATTCTGCCGGGCGTTGCCTTGAGCGAACTCTGGCAACTGATCGGTGTCGCCGAGAAGGCGCTGCTGGTCATATCGGCATTCGTGGTGGTTGTGGGCCTGTTCGGTATGCTCACCGCCCTGCTCACCAGTCTGAACGAACGTCGCCGTGAGATGGCCATTCTGCGCTCCATTGGCGCACGCCCTGGTCACATCTTCGTACTCATCATAGGTGAAGCGGGGTTTATCACACTGCTCGGTGTAGGGGTAGGATTTACCCTACTTTATCTGCTATTACTGGTAGCACAACCCATTATTGAGACCCAAATTGGCATTCACATCGCAATTGGTGCACCATCCAGCTATGAACTCGGACTGCTCGGCGCGGTCATACTTGCAGGTTTTCTGGCAGGCATAGTGCCCGGCTATCGCGCCTACAAGCAGTCACTGGCAGACGGTTTATCCGTGCATCTGTGAATTAAGGTTATTGAATGACAACAAAGCGACTCTCTATCACTGCAACATTAGTGACTGTACTGTTGGCCAGCGGCTGTGATAAAGCAGCAGACACAGCAAACAGCAACGCACCTGCAACACCACAGCAGGAGACCGTTGCAGCAACACCTCAAGCCTCAGAACCTACACCTGCACCCGCTGCTAAAGAGACCGAGACCAAAACCGCAACTGCAGCCCCCAAATCTACCGAACCGACCGAAATGGAGTGGGATGCCCTGATCCCCGAAGGCTGGCGTCCCGATGATCTGATGAGCGAATATAACGCCGACGAGCTAAGCGACGACGACCCCGCCGCCTTAGAGTTGATGGAAAAGCTGAAAGATCTCTGGGCCCAGGCCCCGGTGGTATCCGAGCTGGACGGTAAATTCGTTCGCATGCCCGGTTTTGTGGTGCCGGTTGAGACCAACGGCGAAAAGATCGACCAGTTCCTGCTCGTCCCCTACTACGGCGCCTGTATCCATGTGCCACCACCACCCGCCAACCAAACTGTCCACGTCACCACTGAAAAAGGCGGCGGGTACAAAGGTGATGTGTTCGATACCGTCTGGGTTACCGGCACACTGAAAGTGGAATCACGCTCCAGCGACCTGGCTGAAGCGGGCTATCAGCTCGAAAACGCCAAGGTCGTGCCCTACGAATAGATATCGTAGAAGAAGTAGAGGGTAATCCCGACACTCGCCACAATCACCGCCGAGCGCACCATCTGCTGGGGCAACTTGCGGGACAGATGCGCGGCTACATAGCCGCCCGCCAGTGTGCCTACCAGAACGATCGTTCCCTCATACCAGGCGATCACTCCATCATAGATAAACAGCGCAATGGCAATCAGCGAAACCGCCGAGGAGACCAACAACTTCAGGCCGTTCATGGTATTGATATTGGAGTAACCGGCCAGCGCCAGATAGCTAAGGATAATAATGCCCAGTCCCGCATTGAAAAAACCGCCATAGAGACAGACACCAAACAACATCAACAACAATAGAAAAACACCCACTGAAGAGGCGTGGCGGTGCCTTGATGCCATGCTTTTCAACGCACTGTTGATCTGCCCCCCAAAGATGAACAGCACCGTGGCAAACAGCAGCAGCCATGGAATCGCCTCCCGAAACAGCGATTCCGGCGTCTGTAACAGCAACCAGGCTCCAGCG
>JAKSCN010000174.1 GCA_022360595.1 Chromatiales bacterium | reverse complement strand
GCACCAAAAGGACTGGCGTTTCCCTTACCAGTTCGAGCTTTTCCTCAAGGTGCTGGACGGTCAGCTGTCACAACCCCCTTCTCCCTGATTCTCTCTGCATAGTACTTCGATGTTGCTCGCATACCCCATATGGGGGATGCGGACCGGTTTGTGAATCCCATAGATTTAGGGCTGGAATGAAAGCTCTGCGCAGATTTGAGGGATAGTTCGTGGCGGTACCAAGCGCCTGGGGCTGCGAGGGGCAGGAAGGTAATGCTTGTGTGGCGTAACAGTTGGGGCTGTGTTCCGGCTTTCGCGTCAGGCGCCCGACTCCAAACAGGCCTGCTTTCCCGCTAATCCGCGATAAATCTTGTCCCTTGTCCCTCAATGGGGGATGGGGGCTGCAAATGCTGGCGAATATTCTGCAACCGATAAGCAGTGAACTAACGATACTGGGGAATCATTATGTTGGGATCCAAAGCGAAGCTCCCGATCGCCATTGCGCTGTCTACTGCGCTATTGGCGGCTTGTGGCGGCGGTGGTAGCTCAAGTTCTGGTGGTGGGGCTTCGTCAGGCGGGGGAACACCCCCGGCAACGGGTTCTAGCGTAAAAGGGGTGGCGGTGAAGGGGCCGCTGGTGAATGCCGCGGTACGAGCCTATGCCGTGGATTACGCGGCAGCTGACCTGATTGGTACTGCAGGCCCGGTGGATACCGGCACCACCAATGCCCAGGCGCAAATTACCGGGCTGACCCTGGACCCTGCCGGGGCACCTTACATTGTGGTGGTCGAAGCGGATGAGGACACGGTGGACCTGACCACTGGTGCCCCCCCGGTGATTACCATCATGAAAACCGTGATCACGGCGGAGATGCTCAATGGTGGTACCCCTGTGGTTGCCACCCCGCTGACCTCGTTGGCCACCGAAGTGGCCGCCAGCAAGGGCGCCACCCCGGAAACCCTGCAGCAGAATCTCACCGACGCCCAGAATACCGTGAAGTCCACCCTGGGCTTTGGTCTGGATGAGTCAGTGGACATCTTTAGTGCCACCCCGGTGCTGAACGATGACACTGATACCCCGGAAGAGCAGGCCCAGGTGGCTGCCTACCGTCTGGCGGTAGAGGCGGTTTCTGCTGTGCTGAGCAATGCGGCTGACGATTCCACAGAAGATGGTGACTCTGCCACTGATGTATTGTCCTCCATGGCTCTGGATCTCAGCGATGGCGTGATTGACGGCAAGAAGGGCGATGATGATCTGCTGGAGCTGGCAGGCGTCGATGTGACCTCAGTCGCGGTTGCCAATCTGATGATTCCCGGCACCTCCACACCGGTGGGCAATATTACCCAGGTGCTCGACAGCGAAGCGCAAAGCCTTGGGACTTCGGTCACCGTGGATCAGTCCGTGACGGTGGAGCCGGAAGAGGTGGTGACTGTTGCTGATACGGATTTTGATGGTGTAGCAGACGATGTTGATAACTGTATCAACACCAAGAATGCGGACCAGTTGGATGCCAACGACAATGAAGTGGGTGCAGCTTGTGAAGCGGTTCCGCAGATTGCGGCTGTCAGCGGCAGCGGTGAGGAAGATGGCGGTTCCATCAGTATTGATCTGTCGGGTTCCGAACCGGATGGCGATACGCTGACCTTCACAGTAAACGGCCAGCCGTTGCCGCCGGGCCAATCCACCTACAGCTTCACTCCCGAGCCGAATTTCTTCGGGCAAGTGGAGTTGCCCTACAGCGTGAGTGATGGTGAAAAAAGCTCCGTGGAGAGCACCATCACCATCGATGTGACGCCGGTGAATGACCCGGTATCCGGCAGCCTGACCGTTGCGGGAGCTGCCGAAGAAGGCGTCACCCTGAGCCTGAATAACCAGATGGCGGATGATGATGGCGAGCTGACGATCCTGTCGTACCAGTGGCTTGCCAACGGCCAGCCCATCGACGGGGCCACCAGTGAAACCTTTGTTCCGCAGCAAGCCCAGGTGGGCGCCATGATCAACGTTGAAGTGGTCTTTAGCGATGGCGTCTTCCCCGAAGTGACAGTGCCTTCTGCCCCCGTCGGGCCAATTGCCAACACCATCAATAACGCCACCGGCGGTTCTGTAGAGATCCTGGGGGACTTGATTGAAGGTGAGACTCTGACCACCACCAATAATCTGGTGGACCCAGATGGCACGGTGGAAATCACCGGCTACCAGTGGCTGGCGGATGGGCAGGCCATTGACGGTGCCACCCAGTCGTCCCTGCTGTTGGGCCAGGCCCAGGTGGGCACGGCTGTCAGCGTTGTGTTGACCTACACCGATGGCACCTTCGCCGGTCAGATGGTCACCACTGCTGCTACCTTACCCGTTGCCAACGTGGACAATGGTAGTGAGGGTTCTGTCACTATCACGGGTACGGTGGAAGAAGATCAAACTCTGCAGGCGGTGCCTGAGTTTACCGATGAAGATGGGTTGGAGAACGTTGAGTATCTCTATCAGTGGTTTGCCGATGGCCAGCTGCTGGATGGGGAAACCAGTGACCAGCTGCTCCTCGACGATAACCATGTCGACAAAGCCATTACCGTGCAGGTGACATTCAGCGACGATCTCGGTGGTTCGGGTGGTGATACTTCCGACCCAACCATTGCCGTTGTCAACGTAAACGACACGGTTCAGGGCTCCGTGATCATTGCCGGGCAGGCCATGGACACCCAGCAACTGTCGGTTTCCAACTTCCTTGCTGGCCTGAGTGATGACGATGGCTTGCCGGGCGCGCCTCCCGCGGAAACCACTTACCAGTGGAAGCGTGCTGGGGGTGATATTGATGGCGCTAACGCTGCCACCTATACCTTGGTAACGGCGGATGTGGGTAATGCTATCACCGTGGAAATCTCTTTCCCGGATAGCCGTGGCACCACCGAAACGGTAACGTCCGAGCCAACAGCAGCTGTTGCCCAGTTCAACAACCTGCCCACCGGCTCCGTGACTATTAGCGGCGACACCCAGAACCAGACCTGGACTGCCAGCAATGATCTGGCTGATGCCGATGGTCCAGATCCGCTGGTGATCAGCTACCAGTGGTATGCCGATGGTGGTGTGATCGTTGATGAAACCAACTCCACCTTCACGCCGGGCCAGGAATATGTCGGCGCTTCAATCTTTGTGCGCGCCAGCTACACCGATGGCGACGACAACCTCACTGATGTGGATTCTGCGTCTGTTGTGGTGATCGATGCGGACGATGCCTCCACCGGTGGCGTTGCCATTACTGGTGTCCCCACGGAAGACGAGTTCCTGACTGCCACCAATGACCTGAGCGACCCCGATGGTGAAATCGTGATTGAAGGTTATCAGTGGCTGGCCAATGGCTCCCCGATTGATGGCGCCACCGTGGGCGAGTATCAGCTGACCCAAGCAGAAGTGGGCCAGAACATCTCCGTGGAAGTGACCTTCAATGACGGTGTGTTTGGCAACCAGGTGTTGTTGTCTTCCCAGACGGCGCTGGTCAACAACGTGAACGACCTGCCGCAAGGTGAGGTGACCATCAGTGGCGTGCCTGCACCAGGCAATACCCTGTCGGCGAGCAACAACCTTACCGATGAAGATGGCATGGGTGCGGTATCGTATGAATGGTTTGTCGATGCAGTCAGTGACGGTTTTGGCGCGACCTATGATGTTCAACAAGCGGATGTGGGGCAGGAAGTCTATGTGATTGCCAGTTACTACGACGGGCAAGAAACACTGGAAAGCGTCAATTCAGCCTCTGTCATGATTGACGGCTCCGCCCCGGCGGCGGCGTTCAACCCCGCCAGCTTCTCTGGCCAGATCGTTTACGATGTTTTCGATGAAGATGGCGATGAAGGCGAGTGTGCAGGCACCAAGACGTTTGTGCGCATGGATTTTGCCAGCAATGGAAATTTTGATGCTACGTCTGCCTGTGATGACGAGATGATTTCAGGTACCTGGGCCTTCGAGCAAAATAATGAAGTGCTGGTGCTGAATTCACCGGAGTTCGATCAGACGAACTATGTAGTTGCCAGTGCCGGTGTGGTCGACAACAAGCAGGCATCCTGCTGGATCGATGACGAGGATGTCATGGACTCCGCTACCGCGCTGGATATCTGTCGCAACGGCGAAAGCAGTGTGTTCTACAGCCTCGTTGAATGGGTCGGCTCTGACGCGTTCTACTTCGATCTGGCCGATGTACACGCCGACACCTTTGACACCAAGCGCTTCTCTCACACCTGGCTGGCGGGCCGTACCTTGTTTGATGTGTGGCATGGCGGCGTGGACAGCAATGGAGATTGCGACTCTGAGCCAGGCTCCGCTGCCGGCCTTTCAAGGCTGGAGTTCTCGGAGGACGGCACTCTGGTTGATATTTACGG
Organism: Chromatiales bacterium; assembly: GCA_022360595.1. Taxonomy (GTDB): domain Bacteria; phylum Pseudomonadota; class Gammaproteobacteria; order Chromatiales; family Chromatiaceae; genus BM503. Next base: position 3,039 of record JAKSCN010000174.1, on the reverse strand, counting down.
TATTGCCGGAGATCTGTGCAATGAGCCGGGCGTTGAGCTGAGCATTAATGAATACGGTCAGCTGGGCGACAGCACTTCCGGTGCCGGGATTAATTTTCTGGGTAACACCGACCAGTATCTGGAAGTGGTATTCCGGAATGAAGATGGCAGCCCGGATAATGTGGACCGCTTCTTCCATAGCCAAACGGATGCGCAGGCCGCCTTCGACGTGCTGACAGACACCTATATGCAGTCCTTTAATGAAGCGCAGGTGCTCAAGTCAGCGATCTACAACGTGTATAGCGATAACGATGACTGGATTATCGAGAAGATCAAGGTCATTGATGCCGGCACGGTCGAACTGAGCGAGCGAGCTTCAGATCAGCCATTCTTCAGCGATAGCTACTATGCGCCTGAAACCCTGCTGTTCTACATGACGGAGACTTCCTTGACGTTTGGCGCCGATGAGATCACCTGGCACCTCGCTGAGGATCCCAAGATTGGTGCAGGTCATATGGCGAATCAGGGTAATGGCTTTGAAGTGTGCTGGGACGGTTGTGATGACGTGGAAACCTTCTTCTTTAATGAAGAAGCCGCGCAGCAATTCGCCGACAGCATGCAGTTGGCCAGTGAAGGGAATCCGCTGATCGGTAGCTGGCTGATCGATGAGGGTATGAACCAGAGAAACATCCTGACCTTTATCGATAATACTCACTACGTGGTGTTCCACGAGTACGAGAATACCGATCAGCCTGCCGGCTCTGCCGAGTACGGCACCTACAGTTGGGATCAGGAATCTGGTGCCTTTACTGCCAGCGCCATCGCTCAGTCAGACGGTGAGGGTGGCCTTGAGGGTTCCTCCTTTACTCTGCTGGTGAACGGTGATGCCTTCACCACGGATGACGGCTTTGGTGCGGATCGTATTGTCGATGAAGCTCAGCCCATCGTTGGCTCCTGGGTTATGGGTGAGGGGGACGATCTCAATATTCTCACTTTCCTGTCAGCCACTGAGTACGCCATTGTGCATACCGAAAATCAGGGGTGTTATGGCGAGCCGTGCTCACCCCAGGCGCTGTCCGGTGAGTTTGGGTTCTATAGTTGGGATGGCTATAACTTCGAGGCGACCTCTGTATCGGTAGACACCAACGGTGATGGCGGTCTGTTCAATGCAGAGAACCCCGAGGACCAGCAGGGTGAGGCGATTCAGATTGTTGGTAATGTGCTGACCTTTACTGATGCTGGTGAAGGGGACTACACCTTCAATCGGGTTGGTTCGCAGTCTCAGTCGCTGGCTTGCGGTTACGAATCCGGTTGGGATGACATGAATGACAAACCGCTGGTGTTCAATTCACTGAATGATTACGGCAACGTGATTGCTGACTGTGATATGAAGAATGGCCCTCTTCCGTCGTTCTCTACTGCCTCCCTGGCAGGTAAAACCCTCTATGTCGGCGAAGGAGAGATGATTTTCAACCTGAACGGGGATGGCGCGACAGGGCTGGATTACGGTGATGACGAGATCAAGGGAACTTTTGACGATGAAGCGTTCTTCGTGGTCGTTTCGGACTTCGCGACCAATCAGGTCCTGCTGGAATACTCCGTTGTCGAGGGGGGGCTGATTGAGGGTTATGACATGCTTACCCTTTTGTACTCCGACGGCAACGAATACCAGTTTACAGCGTTCTATGAGAGTTATGGCTGGGCGGAGTCAGATCAAGGCTATATAGATACCAGCCTGCAGGACGGTGAAATCTGGAACTGGACTTGGTACGAAACCGATCCGAATGGTCAAACTCTGGGCTGTTACTATGATTCAGGCTGGGATGATCTCAACGACAAGCCTGAAACTTTCAACTCAGTGACGGATTACTACCAGGTTCGTTCGGCATGTGCTGATATCCATGGGGCCCAATCGTTGAGTGTGCAGTCCCTTGCAGGGCTGACCTTCTACGAAGAAGGCAACGAAGCCATGATGAGCGTGGATGGTTCCGGTAATGCCACGATTATCGAGCCTGGTGAGAATGGTGTGTTTGAAGGTGGCACAGGTGACGATGAGGTCTTTAGCGTCACTTTCACCGACTTTGATACCAATGTGATCAAGCTAACCTTTGTTGATGGGCAGGAGGTTGTTTCCGAACTCTGGAGCCTAGTGTATTACAGTGCAGACGAACTCGGTGACGGAAAGGACTTCTGGGAGTTCCGGCTATACTCAGAGGAGTCTGCCTGGGATGAGTCAGATGGTGTCGTCTCTATTGGTGATGAAGCTAAGGAAGGCGAGATCTGGAGTGATCTGTGGAGCACCGCCAGCGACTTCAACTGGGCGGCAATCCAGTAGGCCTGAATGAAAGTGTGTTGATCTCTGTTTTTTGAGAGGCCCCGCAGATGCGGGGCTTTTTTGTGTTCATCGTAGATTTCAGGGAAAAGCCTGATTTAGTCTTCCCTTGCTGTAGGAGCGTCGGTTATTCGCTCCGCTCCCCCTTCGCTGCCCTGCTGGCGTTCCTTCACTACGCTCGGTGGCGGCGCGATAGCCCGAGTCGTTAAAGACTGATTTACCGCAGAGGGTGCAGGGTTCAGAGCGGGAAACCGTCTTCCTCAGTGAGCACTGAGCCCTCTGTTGTGTAAATGCTTTTGTTCCTGGTCAGGGATCGCGCCGCGAGCGACACTCCTACGGAATGGTTCTTTGCCCCGAGTCCTTGCTGGGAAATCGCGATGGCGTTGAACCCTTTCTCTCGTTTAGCCCTTGGAGGAGGCAGAGCAACTGTTCTAGATCCTGGACTAAAATGGCAGCCCCATCAGTCTCAAGGAAAGTCGAGGTGCGGCATCTTTGGCTTAGTAACGCGTCTCCGCCATTCCCGAAAACTGTTTGGCCAGATAAGTGGCGTAGTTGTCTGTCATGCCCGCCAGAAAATCCAGTGCGCGCATGATGCACTGATAGATCTTTTCCTGCTCTGGTAGCTGTTCGAGGTTATCGGGGAAGCTGTGTCGGCCGATCAGGTCGATGATGCGTTCGTGGCGATAGTTTCTGGCGCTGTTGCAGGCGTGAGACACGGCGGCTTCGAT
>JAKSCN010000067.1 GCA_022360595.1 Chromatiales bacterium | reverse complement strand
AGATAGCCAGTTTATGGAGCGTTTTCGCCAATTAGATGATAGTGGTGAGTCGGTCTCTTTGACGGACAATCTTGAGCCCATGCCGGTGCCGCCTCATCGGGAGTACGATCTACTCTGGTTCATTGCCCACTATGCACCCGGTTTGGCGGAGTGGGAGCGCGATATTTTGTTGGCTGTACGCAGCGAGTCTTTCTATTTTTATCCGGTCTTCTCAACTCAAATCATGAACGAGGGCTGGGCCTGTCTCTGGCATTCGACACTGTTGCGCGAAGCGAACTGGCTCCCCAATAATCTCTATCTGGATGCGATTAAGGTGCACTCGGATGTGGTGCGTCCTTACGCTGGTCAGCAGCAACTGTCGCTGAGATTAAACCCGTACCACATCGGTTTTGTGATGTGGAATGATATTGTGAAACGGGAAGGTTTCGATTATGCCCGTGAGCTGATGCAGGTAGAGGATGATTTCAGCTTTATTCGTAATCATCTGACCGAAGAGTTGGCGGAGGAGCTGGAGCTGTTCCAATATATCGAGCAGAGCGGTAACGAAATCAAGGTGGTTGAGCGGGATCTGAACCACGTGAAAGAGCTGATTTTGGCGCCCAAGTTTCAGTTCGGCGCACCCCATATCTATGTTAAGGCGATGCACAGTGATGGCACGCTGGTGCTGCAACAGGACTTCGAGACTGATGGTCGAGGCATTGATCTGGCCCGCGGTAAAAAAGTGCTCGAATACATCGGCCGTATCTGGCGCCGCCCGGTGAAGATTCTCACGGTGGATGAGCATGGCGAAGAGCTGATGCTCAGTCCCGCGGCTTAAACAACAGATCGGCCTGTCGTCTATAACTCCAGCGGTAGCGCAGTAGTGAACTTCTTCTGGTTTAGCACAAAACTGGTGTTGACCGAACGTACGCCGCTCAAACGAAGCATCTCTTTCGCCAGAAAAGCCTCATAAGCCTCCATGCTGGGGGTGATAATCTTCAACAGGTAGTCATATTGCCCACTTAGTGAGCAGCACTCCAAGATCTGTGGTGAAGATTGTACAAATTGATCGAACGCCTCAATGCACTCTGGTCGATGGTCTTCCAATGAAATCTGAGCGTACGCGAGAATGGAGGTGCCAACCTGCTTCGGCTCCAGTAGTGCCACATAGCCTTTAATCACCCCCATCTCCTCCAATCTTTTCACCCGTCGCCAGCAGGGGGAGGGGGAGAGTCCGACCAGCTCAGCGAGCTCCTGATTTGAGAGGCGGGCATTCATTTGGAGGTGTTTTAGGATAGCCCGATCCAGACGATCTTGAATCATAGGTAGAATTTGCTGATTTAGTTATGAAAAAAGAAATTATCTTTCTTTATGATAAATGTCAGAACAATCTTTGCAAAATAATTCCTTACTATTCCTATTAGAATTTCCCCTGAACTTTAACGGTCAGCAAAATCCAGGGAGAACATTATGGGAAAGACAGCCAAATACGTCGCTAAACAGCCGGATGAGAACGGTTACATCGCTTATACGGATGAAGAGAACCGCATGTGGCATGAGTTGATCACTACTCAGTTGGAACTGATTCCCAATCGGGCCTGCAAAGAGTTTCAGCAGGGACTGGAGACCCTGAAGTTTCCCGCTGACCGAGTGCCCCAACTGGATGAAGTCTCCAAGGTGTTGACTGAGACAACTGGCTGGACGGTGGCGCCTGTAGATGCGGTAATCGGTTTTACAGAGTTTTTTGAGCTGCTCAACAATAAGCAGTTTCCGGCAGCGACATTTATCCGCAACCATGATGAGGTGGAGTATCTGCAGGAGCCGGATATCTTCCATGAATTTTTTGGCCATACACCGATGCTGACCCATCAGAAATTTGCCGATTATGTGCATGAATTCGGCAAACTGGGGTGCAGTGTCGATCCCGGCTACCACGGTATGCTGGCCCGGCTCTTCTGGCTCACGGTGGAGTTTGGCCTGGTTAAAACAGATGAAGGGCTTCGTGCACTGGGAGCGGGTATTCTCTCGTCACCGAAAGAGGTGGTCTATGCTCTGGATAGTGATGTGCCGCTACGGCAGCCCTTCGATGTGATTGATGTACTGCGTACTCGCTATCGAATCGATATTTTGCAGCCAATCTATTTCTGCCTGGAGAGTCTGGATCAGCTCTATGATCTGATTAATCAGGATATCATCGGTTATATCGATGAAGCGCGTCGCCTGGGAATGCATGAGGCGTTGTTTGAGGCCAAGTCGGCCTAATTGAGTTTGCCCCGGGAGGGGATAAATCCTAGCGATTTGGGATAGATCTCCTCGCCGCATAGTCATAGAGAGTATTACTTTTCATTTGATATTGAACAGGTAGTGGAAGAAAAAATGTCAGAAAATACCTCCCCAGTTTGCAAACTGGGTGATAAAAGTTGTAAACCCTGCGAGGGTGGTGTACCTGCCTTGACACGGGACGAGGCGCAAAAGCTGTTGGCTGAATTGGCTGAGGGCTGGGAGTTGAGCGAGGATGCTCGGGAGATTCGTAAGGACTTCACATTCAAGGGCTTCTATAAAACCATCGCCTTTGTGAATGCACTGGCCTGGATTGCCAATAGTGAGAACCATCATCCGGATCTGGAGGTGGGCTATAACCATTGCTTGGTGAGATACACGACCCACGCCATTGATGGCTTGTCTGAAAATGACTTTATCTGTGCCGCTAAAGTGGATGCACTTGAGCCCTGACAGGTTGATTGTCTCTAACAGACTATAAAAAAACAGGCCACCTTGTGGGGTGGCCTGTTTTTCATTAAGGTCTAATAATAACGGTCAGAACTTACCGTAGTAGCCCTCTTTTAGAGCATCAAACAGATTGGCGGCGGTGTGTATTTCGCCGTCATATTCAATCTCTTCGTTACCCTTTACCTCAATGGTGGTGCCATCTTCCAAGTTGAAGCGGTAGGTGGTGTTCTCCAGATCCTGCTCTTTGACCAACACACCCTGGAAAGCCTCTGGGTTGAAGCGGAAGGTGGTACAGCCTTTCAGGCCCTGGTCATAGGCGTAGAGGTAGATATCTTTGAAATCCTCAAAGGGGTAGTCTGTCGGCACATTGGCGGTTTTGGATATGGATGAGTCGATCCACTTCTGTGCAGCCGCCTGCACATCAACATGCTGCTTGGGTGAGATGTCGTCGGCCGAGATAAAGTATTCGGGGAGCTGCTGTTTGGGATCTTCTGCATAAGGCATTGCATCTGCATTCACCAGTTTTCGATAGGCGAGCAGTTCAAAGCTGAATACATCCACCTTCTCTTTGGTCTTCTTGCCCTCGCGGATCACATTACGTGAGTAGTGGTGTGCGAAACTGGGCTCGATGCCGTTACTGGCGTTGTTGGCCAGGGAGAGGGAGATGGTTCCGGTTGGCGCAATCGAGCTGTGGTGGGTAAAGCGGCAGCCGGTCTCCGCCAAGGCAGCGACAAGCTCAGGATCTTCCTGGGCCACTTTCTGCATGTAGCGGCTATATTTAGCGTGCAGCACCTTACCTGGTACTTGATCGCCCACCTTCCAGTTGTCCACAGCCATTTCCGGTCGCTGTGCCAGCATTTCGCCGGTGACGGTGAACATCTCATCCATGATCGGCGCCGGACCTTTCTCTTTGGCCAGCTCCAGACCGGTGCGCCAGCCGACCAAGGCCAGCTCTTTGGTGACGCGTTCGGTAAACGCCAGGGAGCTGTGGTCACCGTACTTCATGCCAAGCATGGTCATTGATGAACCGAGACCCAGGAAGCCCATGCCGTGACGGCGTTTACGCATAATCTCGTCACGTTGCTGTTGTAGAGGCAGGCCGTTGATCTCAACCACGTTATCCAACATACGGGTGAAAATGGCGACTACTTCGTTGAAGTTCTCCCAATCAAAGAAGGACTCTTTGGTGAATGGATTGCGGACAAACTTGGTCAGGTTGATGGAGCCGAGCAGGCAGGCACCATACGCCGGCAGTGGCTGTTCACCGCAGGGATTGGTGGCACGGATGTTTTCACAGAACCAGTTGTTGTTCATCTCGTTGACCTTGTCGATCAGGATGAAGCCTGGCTCGGCAAAGTCGTAGGTGGAGGACATGATCATGTTCCACAGGTGCCTGGCGTGGATGGTCTTATAGATTTTGCAGGCAACCTGGCCCGTTTCGTTATGGATATAGCCCTCTTTGTGGGGCCAGTCTCGCCAGATGATCTGACTGTCATCACTCAGATCAATATTGTCGGCCTGAATCTCCAGATCAGTGAGAGGGAAGGCGAGCTGCCAGTCGCTATCCTGTTTGACCGCTTCCATGAACTCTTGGGTAATCAGGAGCGACAGGTTGAACTGGCGCAGACGTCCATCTTCCCGCTTGGCGCGGATGAAATCCATCACATCGGGGTGGCCGACATCGAATGTGGCCATCTGGGCGCCACGACGACCACCAGCAGATGAGACGGTAAAGCACATCTTGTCGTAGATGTCCATAAAGGAGAGAGGACCGGAGGTGTAGGCGCCGGCACCACTCACGTAGGCGCCTTTGGGGCGCAGAGTTGAGTATTCGTAACCGATGCCGCAGCCCGCTTTCAAGGTCAAACCGGCCTCATGGACTTTCCCGAGAATGTCATTCATAGAGTCCTTAATGGTGCCGGATACCGTACAATTAATCGTTGATGTCGCTGGTTTGTGCTCCTGAGCACCCGCATTGGAGGTGATCCTTCCGGCTGGAATCGCACCCTGGCGCAGGGCCCAGAGAAACTACTCTTCCCAAGTCTCTTGCAGTTCCGGGGTAGGCTCGATTTCGGCAAGGGCCTTAGCGACACGTTGGTAGGTGCCGTCAATGTCTCGATCGATAGGATCTCCATTTTTCGCCTTGAGGCGGTACTTGGTGTTCCAGATGTCGAGAGATGCCTCTTGCAGTT
>JAKSCN010000559.1 GCA_022360595.1 Chromatiales bacterium | reverse complement strand
TCTCATCAGTATCTGGCGTTGTTGGACGGCGTATCTTCAGTATCGGCTGGAAAAAGAGATTTTTTACGGTTGGTTAGCGGGGCTGTGTCACTACCGCTTCAATACCTTGCTCTTTACCCGGTTGTAAGATTACATCACCGCCATGCGAGCGGGCGATGTTGCGCGCGATTCCCAGACCCAGCCCGGTGCCACCGGTCGCTTTGTTGCGCGACTGTTCAGTACGGAAGAAGGGCTGAAAGAGCTGCTCCAGATTGAGGTCGGTCGGTGTCGGACCTGCATCGGCAATGATAACGGTGAGCAGTTCAGCGGTATCCTCAAAGTGGATATCTGCCCGTTCGCCATACCGCACGGCATTCTCTATCAAATTGGTGAAAAGGCGTTTCAGGCCGAGGGGACGGCCCTGAATGGGAGGGATCTTGGCGCTGCTCAGCGCTACCTCCCAGTCCATATCCTGCATGTCGTCCCGCACCCCTTCCAGCAGGGCAAAAATATCCACGGTGACACTCTTCTCTTTGCTGTCGGTGCCACGCAGGTAATCGAGCGAGGCGCTCACCATCTGTTCCATCTCGGCCAGGTCTTTTTCTATCTTATCAGAGAGCTGTTGATCGTCGATCAATTCAGTGCGCAGGCGCAGCCGGGTGATCGGCGTTTTCAAATCGTGAGAGACGGCGGCCAGCACTTGATTGCGGTCATCGATATAGCGTTGCAATCGGCCCTGCATGGTGTTGAAGGCTTTGGCCGCCCGTTCAACCTCTTGAGGGCCGCTTTCGGTAAGAGGGGGGTGGTCAATGTTTTTTCCCAGAGACTCCGCTGCTTTTGAGAGTGTGGTGAGCGGCTTGGTGACCAGCCGCACGGCAAGCAGTGCGGCGAGGCTGATGCCGATCAGCAGCACCGCCAGGTACCCCATCACCTTGAAAGGCCATTTGATGTTGTCTTTCGGCATGGGGCGGTGGAATCTGAGCCATTGACCATCGGATAACTGGACTTGCACTACTGTCATGATCATCTTGGGTGGGCGGCGCCAGCGGGGGGAATCATCCCGCCTATCATCCCGTCTGGCTTGCTCCAGCGGTGGTGAATGGCGATTGGATCGGTGTTCCCGGCCAAAATGTTTTGGAAATGGGGCCTTATCAAAGTGGACACACACCTCGTTGTGATTCGGTAGAGCCTCTTCCAGCATCACCTCCAGGTAGTTGGAAGGTGGGGAGTGATCGGAGTCAAGTGCTTGATCGGAGATCGAGACCTTGAAGGTCGGTGTGCTGAGAGCCATCAGCATCTGCTGGCGTTTGTCCGGCCCCATCTCCTCTATGAGCGAGACAACCGATGCGATGCGTTGAATCAACTGAAGGCCGAAGCGCTCTTGGAACGCCTCCCGGCGGTCTTTGAGTAGTAGACTGGCACTGAAGATCTGGGTGATGATCAGGCCCAATACCAGGATCAGCATCATGCGACCAAACAGCGTTTTTGGGGCGAGTCTCATGAGTGCGCCTCGGTGGTCTCCACTTTCACGGCCAGCACGTAGCCTTCGCCCCGTATGGTTTTGATGATCTGAGGATCTTTGGGGTCGTCGTTGAGACGGCGGCGCAGACGGCTGATCAGTACGTCGATACTACGGTCGAAGGGGTCGGCTTCCCGGCCTTGGGTCAGGTCAAGGAGTTGGTCGCGATTGAGAATACGGTTGGGGTGGTCGAGAAAAACCGTCAGCAGGCGGTACTCAGCGCCGCTGAGGGGAGTTACCACACCGCTTTCGGAGAGCAAGTGACGGGCAATGGGATCGACAGTCCAGCCGGCAAAGGCGCGCAGTGCCTTGGTGTCCGGTTCGCTCTGGGGTGGGAGGGTCTGAGTGCGTTTCAGCACCACCTTGATACGCGCCAGCAGCTCGCGGGGATTGAAAGGCTTTGGCAGGTAGTCGTCCGCTCCCATCTCCAGACCGAGGATGCGGTCCATCTCGTCGCCGCGGGCGGTGAGCATGATGACCGGCAGTTGGGAGTTCACCCGTAGATTACGGCACAGCTCCAAGCCGTCGCTGCCCGGTAGCATCAGGTCCAGGACGATGAGGTCTATATGGGCGGCATCGAGCATCTGCTGCATCTCTTTGCCTTCGCCAACAGTGGTGACCCGCATGCCGTTCTTTTCCAGATACTGCTTCAGTAGATCTCTGATCTCTAGGTCGTCATCAACGACTAATATATGAGGTTGTGTCTCCATGGGCTTTTTATACCGTATCTCAGGGGCCAATATCACACTTTTTTGTAAGCTAATGTATCAGCGGCATGATGCTTACATTCTGTTACAAAAAAGGGGGTTGCAGACATTGTCGGTTTACATGCGGATGGTTTCATATCTCCCACAGAGGCAATGAGCCTTAACCCACAGGAGACATGAAAGATGAAACGCAAATCTAAAATCGCACTGATCGCACTAGTTGTTGTTGGTATTACCGCAGGTTCCGCTACCCTGGTTTCCGCCAAGGGCCGTTTTGGTGGTTGCGGTGGTGATGGCCCTGGTTTCTCGCAGATGGGGCATCGGGGGTATGGATATGATGTTTCGGTAGAAGATGTGGTTGAGCGTGTTGAGTTCCGCCTGAGCCGCCTGAAAAATAAATTGGACATTACTGCCGAGCAGGAGACCGCCTGGAACAACTTTGAAACCGCCATGGTGGATAAGGTTAAGAGCAAGTTTGAAACCAGACAACAGTTTCTGGAAGATGACAAAGTGACCGTTACTGAGCGTGTGGAAGGTATGCGCAGCAAGGCTACGCACCTGGAAGAGATGGCCACCGTTATTGAGCAGCTCTACGCCACCTTGACTCCGGAGCAGCAGGAGATGGCTGATCAATTCAGAATGATGAAAAAAGGTCCCAGATTCTAATCGAGGTGAGGTCTCCGGTGGCAGGTGCCACTGGAGACCGCGATCACTCAAATCTTACTTAAGGAACCTCTGATCATTCTGCCCAGAATTAATTAGGGGTTCCTTGGCTATCACCCAGCGCGTTCCTCTATAATTCCAACATTATCTTGATGTTCGGAAATTATAATGGCGCAGAATCACCAAACCATTAGTCAACTGCTGTTGCAACTGGAGCAGGAGATGCGGCTGCTCTCAGTCTGGGACGAGGAGCCACCCGCCGCTGAAGCCTTCACCAGTACCATGCCGTTCTGCTATGACAAGATGGCGTTCAATCAGTGGCTCCAGTGGGTATTTATCCCTAAAATCACCGAAATTATAAGTACCCGAGCCGATTTTCCTGGAAAGTGTGAAATCGAACCCATGGCCGAGGTGTGGTGTGAGCAGCTCAATATAGAGCAGCCTGAGGCCTTTTTGAGCACCATACGTGAATTGGATAAACAGCTATCCGCATGAGTGAACAACGGTCGGGCAAATGGATCATGCATCTGGATATGGATGCCTTTTTCGCCTCGGTGGAGCAGCGGGACCATCCCGAATATCGAGGGCGGCCGGTCATTGTGGGGGCTCTGCCGGGTTCGCGAGGTGTGGTAGCAACCTGTTCCTATGAGGCGCGTCAGTTTGGTGTGCGTTCGGCTATGCCGATATCGGAAGCCCATCGCCGTTGCCCGCAGGCGATCTATGTGCGTCCAGGTATGGGGCGTTATGCGGATGTTTCTAAGCAGGTGATGACGCTATTGAGTGATATCTCGCCGGTGGTTGAGCCTGTTTCTATCGATGAGGCGTATATCGACATCACAGGGCTGGAAAAACTGTTTGGTACGGTTGAGAAGATTGCCGCCATGACCAAACAGCGTATTTTCGAGCAGACCCAACTTAATTGCTCTATCGGTGTCGGCCCCAACAGATTGATTGCCAAACTGGCTTCGGAGTTTGATAAGCCCAATGGGCTAAAGATTGTTTCGCCTGAGCAGGTGCAGGCGTTTCTCGATCCGCTGCCGGTTGCGGATCTGCGCGGGGTAGGGCGACAGACAGTCAAGTCAATTAACCGATTGGGGATCTTCACTGTTCATGACCTGCGCCGCTGTTCGCAAGAGTTGTTGCAGCAGCAGTTTGGTGAGCGTGGTGCTCAGCATCTCTATAACCAGGCGCGGGGTATTGCCTCGGATCTGGTTGGTCAGGTGTCGGAGCGGAAGTCGATCTCTAAAGAGCACACATTTGGCCAGGATGTGAGTGATCAGCAACTGATCCGTGACTGGTTTCGGCGGCTCTCATCAGAGGTTGGGCGCAGTACCCGCAAGAAGGAGCTGGCTGGGCATGTGATCTCCATCAAGGTGCGCTTCAGCAACTTCGAAACTCATACCCGTCAGCAGCGATTGAGAACGCCGTTAGATACCGATAGCACGATTTTTCAGCATGCCTTGGCCCTGTTTGAGAAGAGTGGTTTTGCCAATCGGGCGGTACGCCTGATTGGTGTGGGGCTCTCTGTCTGGGAGGCAGAGGAGCCGTTGATGGGAGATCTGTTTGAATCGGAAGTAGAGTCGCAGCGTGATAAAAAACTCTACAGCGCCCTGGATGAAATCAGTGATAAATTTGGTGATGGCACGGTAACGCTGGGATTACCCAAACGATGAACCGTTAACCCTGTAACCCTTGTGTTGTTTATTCGGCAGGGAGCCCGCATAGTCAGAAGCTATGAAGTTTGAAATATGCAGCGCATTGGATGAGATTTCAGCCACCCAGTGGAATGCGTTGGTTGTCGACAATAACCCGTTTCTTCGACATGAATTTCTGGTTGCCCTGGAACGTCATGCTTGCGCAGCGCCCAAGTATGGCTGGCACCCTAGACATCTGTTGGCGCGGGATGATAACGACAGGCTGATAGCCGCTGCGCCCGCTTATATCAAAGAGAACTCCTACGGCGAATTTGTGTTCGATCACGCCTGGGCCGACGCTTATCAGCGTAATGGTCTACGCTACTATCCAAAGCTGGTTTCCTCCATTCCCTATACGCCAGCGACCGGACAGCGGGTGCTGATTGCACCGGATAGGGCCGGGGAGAGGGAGTGGATTGTTGCCCAGTTTTCCCAACTGGCTGATCAATTGGCGGTCAACGACCAGCTCTCATCCACTCACTGGCTGTTTATTTCTGAACCGGAGGTATCTGCTTTTGAGCGGGCCGGTTTGGTAAGGCGCATCGGCGTGCAGTTCCATTGGTACAATCGAGGGTATGAGAATTTTGATCAGTTTCTTGCGCAGCTAACGAGCAAGCGCCGGAAGAACATACGGCGAGAGCGCAAAGCGGTTACCGATCAAAAGATCAAACTCCGGGTGCTGCATGGTGATGAGGTAACAGAGGCGGAGTGGAGACTATTTACCCGCTTCTATAACAAGACGTTTGAAGAGCGCTACAGCTTGCCAACACTCAACTTTGGCTTTTTCAGCGAGATTGGTAACACACTCCCTAAACAGGTGATTTTGGTACTGGCCTATGATGGGGATGAGTGTGTGGCAGGCGCTTTGATGTATCGCAGTGATAATACCCTTTACGGTCGGCATTGGGGGTGTGAAAGGGATTATCACTCGCTCCATTTTGAAGCCTGCTATTACCAAGGGATTGAGTACTGTATTCGACACGGATTGCAACGATTTGAGCCGGGCGCCCAAGGCGAGCATAAAATATGGCGCGGTTTCCTACCGACGTTGACCTATTCAATGCACCGCATCTACCACCCTGGTTTTGATGAAGCGATCAAAGAGTTTTTGCAACGGGAAGAGCCTGCAATTCTCGATTATAAGCAGAGTTTGGAGCAGAACTCGCCCTATAGAGCCGCTTCTTGTGGAGGAAGTGCGTAGCGGCCTGTTGCGTTGATGGTGATTCAACACTGGCGGGAATAAGGAAATAGACGTTATTATCCCTTTTGAGGCATGGGCTTCATTACGTAGTTGTAAAAAGGGAAATGATATGAAGTTTACATCAAGTGTTGTTCAGTGGATTGTTGTGCTTTTTATTGTCGCTGTAGGTGTTGGTTGTGCTCCCAAGCAAGTGTCCATCAAAGAGAAAACACAATCTTCTGAATTTGATGGTTATTGGATTGGAAGGATAGATGGAACGGACCCTATTCAACATGGTGTCGCATTTGAATTCGGTTGTGATCCCATTAATGCGACTATCGATTCAAAGATACAAAACGGTGAAATACGTGGCCGTATTGTCGAGGACAAAGAGATTCATTTTAGTGCCTATGTAAACGATGAAGGTTTTTTTCGTACTGTGATTGAGAAAGGATGGGAACAGGGTGTTATTGACCGTTTAGAACAAACGGAAATTGTTTTGATCATAGAAGGGCAGCTAAAGAGTAGAGGCGTAAATGGAAAATTGACGGTGGCCTATGCGATCGACGGGTATCAAGGCTGTGAAACAGATATTCGTTTTGTCCCTTCAAAGGAACCCTATAAAAGTGTGCCCGCCGGTATCGATCAAATTGCTATGACCTTATGAGGAATATATGGAACGAATGTTAGATGATCGTGCTTTAGATACGCTGTTTAGAGAAGCGAGAACCCATAACTCCTGGCAGGATAAGCCTGTTACAGACGAGCTGCTTCAACGGCTTTACGATGTGATGAAGTGGGGACCCACCGCGATGAATGGTGTGCCGGCTCGCCTGGTTTTTGTGAAGTCTCAAGTGGCGAAAGAGAAGCTAAAGCCTGCGCTCTCACCAGGGAACCTGGAGAAGACCATGGCGGCGCCGGTGACGGTGATAGTGGCGTATGACTTGCGCTTCTTCGATCATCTACCAACCCTGTTTCCAGCTTATGATGCCCGACCGACCTATGAGGCCAACCCTGAGCTGGCGCAAACAGCCGCCTTTCGTAACGGTACCTTGCAAGGGGGGTATCTGATTCTGGCCGCTCGTGCATTGGGGTTGGATGTTGGACCTATGTCCGGATTTGACAGTGAGAAGGTGAATGAAGCCTTCTTTCCGGATGGGCAAACTAAATCCAACTTTATCGCAAACTTGGGGTATGGTGATGACAGCGGTCTCTATCCGCGGGGGCCGCGGCTGGCATTCGAGCAGGCCTGTTCCATTCTCTGATCTATTGATGATGTTAACCCGGCAGCCTAATAAGCCATGCTCAGGGCTTATTAGGCTGCCGGGTTAATAAGAACCTCTGTTGAAGTCTCGTCTTTCATAGGGATTCCGTGACGACTCTTTTACTTCGAAGATAAAGTAACGGGCCTTAGTAGTTTCAGGGATGGGGATTGTTGCTACATGGTTGCCGTGAGGGGTTTTAGTTTTGGAATCTCTATTTTCTGGGAAGGTTGTGGGCCCAGTGTTTTGTTCAGTGGCGATTCGCTAAGTCCCCATTGTCCTTTAAGTGCGTTGGTTACGCTTTCACCCGAGAAAATGGTGTAGCTGTAGCGGCCGTAGTGAGGGAGCTTGC
>JAKSCN010000523.1 GCA_022360595.1 Chromatiales bacterium | reverse complement strand
TTTCGAAGAGTGCGCCAGGCTCTTGATCGACGCCGGGGCCGATCTGCACCTGAGAGGCCATGACGGCAAACAGCCGATCGATCTGGCCGACGATATTTTTGGAGATGATTCGGGTGTATCAATCTATATCCGTGAGTGCATGAGCTAGCATTAACTCGGCAATAAAATAGATGGTCTTTTCCCCTCTCCCTCAGGGAGAGGGTTAGGGTGAGGGGATAGGACTTGGTATAACTCCTTGTTTTTTTATTCCCTCATCCTGTCCTTCTCCCCCGAGGGACCTCGGTGCCGCTCGACGGTAGAAGGGACTCATTATCTCACGTTGATCAACATTTTTGATTGTCGGGGTAATAAGATCGGCCCAACCTCCATCATATTTGCATTCATTTGCGGACTGAAATAGCAGCGTTTCAGTCCTCATGCGAAAAACGACGCAGGGAGATGGTCATGCTTCGATTTCCTCTCTCCCCACAACCACCCGATTCCTGCCCCCCTTCTTGGCTTTGTACATCGCCAGATCAGCCCGCTGCAGCAGACTGATCAGGGTGTCCTGCTCCCGGTAACAGGCCACACCGAAGCTGCCCGTCTTTTTGCCGACTTCGGGAAAGGTGTGGGCTTCAACCGCAGCGCGGATTTTTTCCGCCAGTTGCGCTGCATGATCGATGTCCGTCTTGGGGGCCAGGATCAGAAACTCCTCCCCGCCCCAGCGAGCCACCGCATCACTGTCACGGGAGGAGCAGGTGAGAATGGCTGCCATCTCTTTCAGCACTAAGTCCCCGGTATGGTGACCATAGGTGTCGTTGACCGCCTTGAAGTGATCCAGGTCGACCATGATGAGCGACAAGGGAGTGTCGTACCGACGGCTCTGATTGAGCTCATATTCGAACAGCTCTTCAAGTTTTGCGCGGTTGTAAAGCTTGGTCAGGCGATCAGTGGAGGAGAGCTCTTGCAGCAGCTCTTTATCCCGCTCCAGCTTGGCATTGGCGTGTTCCAGCTCGGATTGAGTCTGCTTGAGCGTTTCATACGCATGAGACAGCTCCTCCACCTTATCGTTGAGCTGTTCAGTACGTTCCGCCACCCGTTCTTCCAGCCCCACGTAAAGCTTGGCATTCTCAATGGAGACCGCCATTTGGGAGCTCAGCAGGTTAAGCAGTTCCAGGTGCTTGGGGGTGAAGGCGTCGGTAATCAGGTTGTTTTCGAGGTAGAGTACGGCAGTGAACTGGCCCCGGTTGGACAGCGGCATACATAGAATGGATTTGGGACTGTGTTCAAGCACATAGGGATCGGCCGTGAACATACCTTCGTTGGTGGCATCGAGCAGCACCACCTTTTTCCTGGTCCTGGCAACATAGTGCACAATCGCGGCGGAGAGATCGTTTCGGGTCTCTAAAGGACCGGCTTTGAATACCTTCTTTGTCTTAGCTGCCAGTTCGGCCTTCACTTCGACGCACAGTCGCCCCTCTTTGTCACCGCGGATAAGGAACCCTCGTTGCGCCCCAGCGTTTTCCATCACTATGTTCATCACCTTATCGAGCAGCCGTTCCAGCACGATCTCTCCGGCGATGATCTGAGAGACCTTTAATACAGATGTCAGGTCCAGGCTGTGCATCGGTGTTTCACTGGAGCGGGTAAGAGCCTTCGGGTCGGGTCGGACCATATAATCTTCTGCCACGGCCAACAGCTCGCCGTACTTCTCTTGCAGAGCCTGCACCTTAGCCTCAGCGCCCCATCTGCTGTAAGCATAAAGCGCATCACGCAGATACAGTCGGGCGATCTTCAGACGCCCTTTTCCCAAGTAGTATCGGCCCGCCAGCTCGTTGGCCAGGGCTTCATCGTGGGTGTAGCCATTTTTCGCCGCCAGGGTCACGGCCCGGTCGTAATAGAGTTCGGCCTTGTCTGACTCCTCCAGTACTCGCCGAACCTCCGCCTCCACCAGCAGGTACTTGTGGGCGTAATTCATGGGGGCGCTGTCTGCCCATCTCCTAAGCTGTTCACGATAGCTGTCTACTTCAGCCAGCAATATTTCGCGCTGCGCACCCTCGGCGGCACCGGCCAGGGCCAGCCGGGTCAGGGCGGCATAGAAACGGCAAAGGGGCACGTGGATGATGCCCATGACGCTGTGGAGGTACTCTTCCGCCCTTTGTGCATGAGCAAGAGCTTGATCATGGGCCTCGAACAGGCAGCACAGAATCAGCTTATTGAAATAGTAGAGAAAGCAGACCGTCTTGTCGTTCTCCTCTTTGAACAGGTGGGCCTTATCCACCTCGTTGAAGGCTGTGCCGCTCAGAGTCAGAGGGTCCTCGTTGCGGCTCATCAAATTGAATACGGTCTGTTGAAAGATCTCTGTCCAGTGCAGCACGGCCTGCTGGTCCAGCCGGGCAATCGCTGTGTGGTAGGTGGTGAATTCCTCGGCAGTCTCCGGCAGGTAACGAGCACTGAATAGGGTATGGTGACAATACACATGGGCGCTCAAGGCGGCAAACAGCAGATCTCCCTGATCCAGTCCGCTGCGGTAGGCTTGCAACAGTGGTTGCAGGGTCTCGCGCAGCGGGTGCTTCCAGTGGTGCACGAACAGATAGACGTCGAGGTAGATCTTGGCTTTGAAGCTTTGCGCATTAAGCCGTTCCATCAGATCTATGGAGAGGCGTCCGAATGCGTCTCCGTCATCATAGCGCTCTTCCACTGCACACAGCACCAGGGCGTAGGTGGAGTAAGCGAAGGCGGAGTCGGCGGCATTACCATGGGTCAGGGACAATTCCACCTGTTTGAGTACCACCAGCAGGAACAGCTCCGGGGAGGAGTTGTAGGCCGGGCTCGCCAGGGCGGTAAGGGTATCCATGATAACCAGGGCCCGAGGATCAGTCATCTTCGGCAACTCGCTAAGGCTGTCGATACTACGCTCTCCCACTGCCTTGCTGATATGCGCCAGACTTTCACCTATGTATTGCGGTTCTGCAGGCTGCGGGAAATGGATATCGAGGCCGTCGAGAAACTCCAGCCCCGCCTCCACCGCCTCCTTTAGCCGGTTGCGGGCGGTGTTGGCCAGGATGCGGATGCGATAGGCCTTCGCCTGTTACAGGGTATTTCGGGCGTTAGCCAGCACCTGCTCGACCAGCGTTTCCATCTCCTCATAGCGCTGGGACAGGTAGGCGGCTTCAGCGGCCTCTTCGTGCAGTGTCATGGCCAGCTCATGCGAACTGCGCCAGGCTTCCTCCGGCAGGAGTTCAATGCCTTGGGTGAGATAGCCGAAAGCGGCGCTGTTGGCGGCCGAGCGTTTGGCCTTTTGACCTGCATGCAGATTGAGTCGGGTGAGTTGTTCTTTCTCCTTCGGGGCTGTGACCAAGGCGATGCCGAGGCTGAGATGGTTAACAAGCTTGAAGATCTGTTCATCCCGTTGTTCAGGGCTCAACCGCTGCAGGAGGAGACGGCCAATTTGCAGGTGTACTGCCTGTTTCCGGGCATCTTCGATCAGCGAATAGGCGGCCTGGTGCACTCGATCATGAAGGAATCTGTAAGTCAGCTCCCCACGGTCGGGTTGTTTGGTGAACACAGGTGCGTCATTAATGGGGTAGATCAAGCCGCTTTGGACGGCGGGCGACAGCGCTTCCGAGCACTGGCTCGTTGACTGCTCATGGACGATGGCCAATGTATTGAGATCGAACCGCTCACCAATGCCGGCTGCAAGTTTAAGTGCCGCCTGGGTGGGTTCGGGCAACCGGTGAATCTTCTCCACCATCAAATCCACCACGCTGTCGGCGATTTCCGCTCCAGCGATACGTTGCAGATCCCAATCCCACTGCCCATGCACGGGATCGAACCGAATGCATTCGCTGCTATGCAAAACGTGCAGGAGCTGAATGAGGAAAAACGGGTTGCCGAGAGTCTTATCCATACAGACCTCGGCCAGGGCCTTCACCCTAGACTCTTCTGTATGCAAGCTGTCCGCGATCAACGCTCTGGTGTGTTTCGGTGCCAGGGGCTGCAAGGTGATTTCGGACAGGGTGGCTTGGGATTTACGGATCTGTTCCAACGTAAGGCGCATCGGGTGGGCGGCATCCACCTCGTTGTCGCGATAGGTTCCCAAAATCAGCAGATGCCGGGTGTCGCCATCACATATGAATAGCTCCAGAAGCCTCAGGGAAGCGGCATCGGCCCATTGCAGGTCGTCCAGGAACAGCGTCAGGGGGTGTTCGGCGTTGGAAAATGCGCGAATGAAGTGCTGGAACACCAGATTGAAGCGGTTTTGAGACTCTTGGGGTGGTAACTCCGGGATTGGACGCTGAGGACCTATGATGTGCTCCACTTCCGGAATTACCGCTACCACCACTTGACCATTGGGCCCCAGTGCGTCCAGCAAGCGATGCCGCCATTGCTGGATGTGTGCCTCGCTTTCCGATAACAGCTGCCTGACCAGCTCTTTGAAGGCCTGAATAAAGGCGTAATAGGGAATGCTGCGGTTTAATGGGTCAAATTTACCCGCGGCAAAATAGCCCCGTTTTTCTACTATGGGCTTCTGGATCTCGTGCACCAAGGTGGTTTTGCCCACCCCGGAGTAGCCACCGATCATCACCAGTTCACCCCCACCTCGGCTCACGCGTCCGAAAGCATCGAGCAGAATAGCGGTTTCCCGTTCCCTGCCGTAGAGCTTTTGAGAGACGGTGAAGGTACTTGATACGTCCATTTCACCGGGGGTAAAAGGCTCTTGGGTGTTCCCGGACTGTAGCTGTCGCAAGCAGATTCCAAGATCATATTTCAACCCATAGGTACTTTGATACCTCTCCTCGGCGGTCTTGGCCAGCAGTTTCATAATCACCGCAGAAAGTGCTTTAGGGATATCCGGATTCTGCGTGTGGGGAGGGACAGGCTGTTTGGCGATATGGGCATGCACCAGCTCCATCGCATCGTCCGCTGGAAACGGCGGCTGGCTGGTGGTCAATTCATACAGGCTGGCACCTAGAGAATATAAGTCGCTACGGTAGTCCAGCAGCCGGTTGATGCGACCGGTCTGCTCCGGGGCGATGTAGGTCAGGGTGCCTTCTACCACATCCGGGCTGAATCGCACGGCTCTCTCCGCCGGCAGCACCGTGGCGAAAGCCAGATCGATGAGTTTGACCTCGTTGCTTTCCCGATTCCAAACGATATTGGACGGATTGATATCTTTATGAACAATTTGCTGGGCGTGCAAGGCCTCCAAGGCTTCGACCACTTTGATGGCGATGTGCAGGCACTCTTTGAGGTCCGGACGCTCAGCATTCAAGATGTGGTCGAGGGAGGTACCGCCAAAGTCTTCCAGTACCAGAGTGGCCGTGTTGCCCTGTTCTTCGTAGCCAATAACCTTGATGATGTTGTCATCGTCCAGGCCTTTAGTGTTTTGATATTCCAACCGAAGCCGGGCAAGTTCTCTCTGGCTGGGGTATTCGCTTCTCAACGTCTTCAGGATGACGGGACGATCGTCTTCCCGGCAATGGGCGCGATATATCAGGGTTAAAGCGCCTTCATGAATCTTTTCGCTTATCCGATATCCGGTGGAGATAGACACGGGCAGGTCCTCGTCTGGGTTCTCACAGCCGTGTGCGAATTTTATTGTTCCAGTCTGTTCCTGTTTCCGAAGTCTACCATTAGTGGAAGACGATGTATTGTGGGCCAGTTCGCGGCAAAGGATGCTTAAGAACTATAAATCCCGCCCACACTCAAACGAAACTTCCGGATCATGCCAGTACAGCCTAGAGCCTGGATGGTACATTTCAACCACAAACGTGGATGAAGATGATGTCACCGACATCTACGATCCAATCATTGAGGCTCTCAAAAACAGTGGGCCTATGACCAATCTCAATTAGTCGAGAAGAGACTGGCG
>JAKSCN010000661.1 GCA_022360595.1 Chromatiales bacterium | reverse complement strand
GCTTCGCGCCAGCCGAGGGCGATTAGAACCAGCAGAATGACCGACGCGGTGGCGAACATCAGTTTACTGATCAGCTTCTTCGCCTTGGCGTCAGCGGTTTCACCATAGTTACGGGTAATGGTTGACTCCACGCCATCGGGGATGAATGTCCCTTCTAATTGCTTGAAGCGTTTGATTACCGCGTTGGCAATATCCACGGCGTTGGTGCCGGGCTTCTTGGCAATGGCGATGGTGACGGCTGGCGTGGTGCCGCTGAAGTCCAGTCCTTTTTGTGCAGCCTGTGGGCCGGTGCCGAGCCAGACATAGTGATCGGGCTGGTCGTTGCTGTGGCCGATAGTGGCCACATCGCGGAGATAGATAGGCTTGCCGTTGTGGCTGCCGACCACCAGGTCACCGATCTCCGAGGCGGAGGTGAGAAAGGTGCCGGCCTGGACCTGAATCTCGCGGTTGTCGGTGGTGATATTGAGATTGTCGCGTGCGGTGTTGCCAGCCTGCAGGGCCATGCGCAAGTCGCCCAGATCGATGCCGTAACCGGCCAGGGCCTGAGGATCGAGATGCACGGAGACTACGCGCTCTGGTTCGCCGATGGTGTAGATATCCCGGGTGCCTGGTACGCGTTTCAGCTCAGCCTCGATGGCGTGAGCTACCTGGCCTAGCTCATAGGCGCCGACATTCTCATCCTTGGACCAGAGTGTAGCGGTAACAATGGGTACATCGTCAATCCCTTTGGGCTTCACAATAGGTTGGCCGACCCCCAAATTTTGTGGGAGCCAATCTTTGTTGGAGAAGATTTTGTTGTAGAGACGCAGAATGGCGTCGGTGCGGTTTTCGCCCACTTTGTACTGGATGGTCAGCACGGCAAGGCCGGGCCGGGATACTGAATAGACGTGCTTGATCCCTTTGATTTCCGAGAGCACCTGTTCCGCGGGGGTCGCCACCAGGTTTTCGATTTCACTGGCAGTTGCCCCGGGGAAAGGGATGAACACATTGGCGAAGGTGACGTTGATCTGTGGCTCTTCCTCACGAGGTGTGATCAACACCGCGAAAACACCCAGTAGTAGTCCCACCAGAGCGAGTAGCGGGGTGATCTCCGTGCTCAGAAAACGGTCGGCAATTCTGCCGGATATGCCCAGCTTAGCCATTGTTGGGCTCCTCTCTCTGGCTCTTCAGCAGAGTACCGGCTGCGATTGAGTCCAGGGCAACCTGTTCGCCCGCATCTAGTCCGGCCAGAACGATTATCTCACCTGTAGCGGCTTTTCCACCGGTGCGGATATGGCGGAAAGTGATTTTGCCGGATTTGTCCACGACATATACGCCGGTCACTTCGCTGCGATAGACAACCGCTTCTGCGGGAATGAGCAGGCGTTGGTAGTGGCCGATCACGAAGGCGGTT
>JAKSCN010000499.1 GCA_022360595.1 Chromatiales bacterium | reverse complement strand
GGGGCTGGATAGGAAACTGTATGGTAAGGCTGAATCCCTGGAGTTCTGCAGTATCGCCATGTCTTACAAGATGTCTGAGGCGCACCCGGCCAATTTATCGGTCTGTCCCCTGACCATTGGGGTCTACACGCTACCTGACAACGCCGATTACACCTACATCACCTACCAGCGTCCGGTGCTGCTGGGTGATGGCGCAGCCGCCGCGAAGGCGCTAACTGAACTGCTCGACGGGATTATCCGCGAAGCGGTCGAATAGCGGTATAATCCAGGCAATCGGATCAACAAGTAGTACACAGAACACACATGAACCAAGAACACATCAATGTCGATCACGCCGAAGTCAGTAAATTTGAAGCACTGGCTGCCCGCTGGTGGGACCCCAGCAGTGAATTCAAACCACTGCACGATATCAACCCGCTGCGCCTGGGTTACATTGATGAGATCGCCCATCTGGCTGGCAAAAGGGTGCTGGATGTAGGCTGCGGCGGCGGCATTCTGGCCGAGAGTATGGCGGCGCTGGGAGCCGATGTAACCGGTATCGATATGGGTGAAGCACCACTGGAGGTGGCCCGCCTGCACCTGCTGGAGTCCGGTCAGGAGGTTGAGTACCAGCGCATTCCTGTCGAGCAGTTGGCCGAGCAACAACCCGGCTCCTTTGATGTGGTCACCTGCATGGAAATGCTGGAGCATGTCCCCGATCCGTCCTCTGTCGTGCAAGCTTGCGCCACTTTGGCAAAGCCGGGTGGTAAGTTGTTCTTCTCCACGTTGAACCGCAATCCAAAATCCTACCTGTTCGCCATTATTGGCGCCGAGTATATTCTCAATCTGTTACCGAAAGGGACGCACGATTTCGCCAAATTTATCCGTCCGTCTGAGCTGGACGGCTGGATTCGAGCGGCAGGCATCCAAAGTGAACAGATGACCGGCTTGGTCTACAACCCGCTAACCGGCAGATACCGCCTGGACCCCAAGGATATCGACGTAAACTACATGGTTAGCTGCAGCAAAGACAGCGAGTGATGGAGAGAGCCACCGCCCCTCACTGCTGTGATCGCACAATTAGACTGGTGCTGTTCGATCTAGACGGCACCTTTGCCGATACCGCACCCGATCTCGCCTACGCCTTGAATGAGACACTCAGGGCATTTGGCCGTGAACCACTCGCTTTTGAGCAGATCCGCCCTCACGTATCCCACGGCGGGATCGCCATGATCAAAGCGGGGTTTGGTATTGAGCGGGATCACCCGGAGATCGAAACTTATCGACAACACCTGCTGGATATTTATCTGAATAATATTGCCCGCGATACCCGGCTGTTCGCTGGTATGGAGCAGGTAATCCACTCACTCGAACAGCAGGATATCCCCTGGGGCATAGTCACCAATAAGCCGGCTTGGCTGACTGACCCGCTGATGGATCAGCTCGATCTGACAGAACGGGCTGTTTGCATCATCAGCGGGGACACCACGGACCATGCCAAACCCCACCCGCTCCCAATTCTCCACGCCTGTGAGCTGGCTCAGCGCACCCCACAGGAGTGCCTCTATGTTGGCGATGCTGAACGTGATATTGAAGCGGGCCGTAACGCTGGCACAGCAACGGTTACGGCCCTGTTCGGTTATCTGGATGAACACGATGACCCCAACGCCTGGGGAGCCGACCACATGATCAATAGCCCCTTGGAGCTGCTTCAGTTGCTCGATATATCATTCAGCCCGTCATAGGCCAAATAGTGATCGGGAACCAGCTCTTAGAATTCGAACTCGAACCATTACCCTATGGATAGTAGAATATACTGCTACTAATCCTTTACAGCTTGAAAGCATGGAATAGACAATATGCGCGATTATCACCCTTCCAAAGATCTTCTGACGGGTAGAACAATTCTGGTTACCGGTGCCGGCAGTGGCATCGGCCGTAATATATCGAAAGCGTTAGCCGCGCATGGCGCAACCGTTGTACTGCTAGGTCGTACCCTAGCCAAGCTGGAATCTGTCTATGACGAGATCGAAGCCGAAGGCTCCACCCAACCAGCCATCTATCCACTCAACCTGGAAGGGGCAACCGATCACGACTATTTTGAAATGGCCGAAACCCTGGACAA
This sequence comes from Chromatiales bacterium, assembly GCA_022360595.1. Taxonomy (GTDB): domain Bacteria; phylum Pseudomonadota; class Gammaproteobacteria; order Chromatiales; family Chromatiaceae; genus BM503. The sequence continues at coordinate 1,985 of JAKSCN010000499.1, read as the reverse complement.
AGAGTTCGGCGCCCTCGACGGCCTGCTACACAATGCGGCGCAACTGCGCCTGTTAAGCCGCATTGATGACTACGACGCTGAAACCTGGTTCAAGGTGATGCAGGTCAATCTCAACGGCCCCTTTATGCTGACCCAAGCCTGTATGCCGCTACTGCGAAAATCAGAGGACGCCTCGGTGGTGTTCACCTCTGATTCCGTGGGCCGCAAGGCCAAGGCTTACTGGGGCGCCTATGGCGTCTCCAAATTTGGGATTGAAGGACTGATGCAGATCCTGGCCGAAGAGACGCGGGACAGCACCAACATCCGTTTTAACAGCTTTGATCCCGGCCCGACTCATACCAGTCTGCGTGTTAACGCCTATCCTGGTGAGGACCCAAGCAGCAATAAAGAGGCAGATGCCCTTATTAACGATTATCTCTGGTTGCTCGGCCCGGATAGTGCTGGTACAACTGGTCAGGCATTGAGTTATAATTAAGTAACTACAAGGAATTAAAGGATTTTTTACTCAATAAGATGGCAATGGAATGACGTCATTACCTAATTTTTCGGTGATGTTTTTCCGGCATTTTTTTGACATCAAAAGCCAAAAACAACATAACCTATTGAAAAATAAAAAATATATAAATATGGCACGGTTCTAGCTAATCAAATTACATGGGTTTAGCTTACGGAACTTTCACTATGACGGGCCAAATCAGTAGCATGACCGAAACAGAAAGCAGATTCATAGCAGCAAAACATACCCCGCTCGGCCAAGGGCAGGGTTATGTACCGAAGATTCTCGCGCTCTCGGGCATTCTTCAGACCACACTGGAGATCAATGAGCTGATAGCGCTGTTCGCCAAAGAGCTGGGGCACTTTGTCGAGTTTGAGGGCATCGCTTACCAATTTCCCTCCCTGGCTATCGATATCAAATTAGGATCTGTCGAAGAGAATCCGAATAGCTGCGCCTACCAGCTCTTGGTTGCCGAACAACGCCTGGGCACGCTGAAACTAATGCGTACCGAGAAGTTCAACGATCAGGAACTGGAACTGATTGAGAACCTGCTCTCGGCCCTGCTCTACCCCCTGCGCAACACCCTGCTCTATCAACAGGCGGTAAACTCAGCAAGCATCGACCCACTCACCGGCGTATATAACCGCATCGCGATGGAGAGCACTATCAAGCGCGAGATCGGTCTGGCCCAGCGCCATCACAGTGCATTGTCGTTGATTATTCTTGATATCGACCACTTCAAAGAGGTCAACGACTGCCATGGCCACCTCTATGGCGACCAGGTCATCACAGCGGTTGCCCAGGCTGCCAAACAGACCATCCGCGAAAGCGACGCCATCTTCCGCTACGGCGGCGAAGAGTTTCTGATACTACTCAACAACACCGCCATCGATGGCGCCGAGCTGCTGGCTGAGCGCATCCGCAATAAGATCAACAATCTCAAACCCCATACCAGCAAGGACATCTCGATTACTATCAGTCTTGGGGTAACAACCATGCAGGAGGACGATGACATGGCCTCCTTTGTGAATCGTGCCGATAAAGCGCTCTACGAAGCAAAACATACTGGACGCAACCGCGTCGTTTGCATTTAAATCTCCCCCCCCTGCCGGTGCAGGGCAGCTTGCATTTCTGCCCCTACACCGGGCAGTTAATCTCGCCTGCTCTCTACTAGTTTCCATTCAGAAAATTGTCGATAATTAGCGCTCTTTAACCCAGAGGCTAGCTACCAATGAACCCAGTGTTTGAGGCTCTCCAATTTCGCCACGCTTGCAAAAAGTTCGATGCAGAAAAGAAAATCCCCAGCGACCAGCTAAACAGTATTCTGGAATGTGGACGCCTCTCTCCCTCTTCATTCGGCATGGAGCCCTGGCGTTTTCTGGTGATTCAAAACCCGGAACTGCGCAAAGCGCTGCGCAAAGCCTGCTGGGATCAAGCTCAGATTACAGACAGCAGCGATGTTGTCGTAATCCTCACCACCCCTGAGGTG
>JAKSCN010000308.1 GCA_022360595.1 Chromatiales bacterium | reverse complement strand
GTGGAGTAAGCCGCCATGAATCGGGTCGTTACACGCTGTAACAGCACTATACAATTGCTCTCGGGAGTGGCCTTATCGATAACGTCGATCACCGTGTCGGCCGCCCCGATATCCCCTGAACTGCAAGCAGCCATGAGTAGCGGCTCTGATGTCTCCTATATTGTTAAGTTCTCGGCCGAGCCCAGTCTGCCGTTGTCCGCCTCAAGCCTGGGCCGCGCCACCGGCCGGGACCGTCAGGAGATGTTGCGTATTCTGAAAACATTGGCGCAACGTAGTCAGTATACGGTACGGACCTTAATGAAAGGGCGCGCTACCAAAATGACTACGCTGTGGGCTGTCAACGCGTTGTCAGCAACCTCATCGCCCGATCTTGTGACAGTGATAGCGGCGGACCCCAACGTCAAAAGCATCGATCTGGATACTCTCGTGCACGCCCCTGTGCCGACGCTGGCGCAAGAGAGCGCGGCTGAGTGGAATCTGAATGTTACCGGCGCCACCAGCCTCTGGGAGCAGAATATCACCGGCGAAGGTGTTGTTCTGGCCAATATGGATACCGGCGTGGATATGGTGCATCCCGATATCAGGCGGCGCTGGCGGCGTGGCATCAATAGCTGGTATGACCCCAATGGTGAGCACTCATCTCCCTACGATAGCGATGGCCACGGCACCCAGACCATGGGGATTATGGTGGGCGGAAACGCCAGTGGCAGCGCGATCGGTATGGCGCCGGATGCGAAGTGGATTGCGGTGAAAATATTCAATGACGCGGGTGTCGCCTCCATCAGTACGATTCATCAGGCGTTCCAATGGCTGCTCGACCCTGACAACGATATTAATACCGACGATGCACCGGACGTGATTAATGGCTCCTGGGGTTTTTCAGACCTGATGGGGCAGTGCTTCGGTGAGTTTGAGCAAGACATAGCGCTGTTGCGCCTTGCCGGTATCAACATCTCGTTGGCGGCGGGTAACCAGGGACCTGGCGCCGAGAGCAGCATCAGCCCCGCCAACAACACGTCAGGCTACGCAGTGGGTGCGGTTGACGACAGTTTAAACGTAGCCTCTTTCAGTG
>JAKSCN010000145.1 GCA_022360595.1 Chromatiales bacterium | reverse complement strand
TGATGCCCAGTGTCTGGGCAATGCCTTCCTCGACCGAGAAGAGCTGCGCCTGGCGTTGCTCTTCACTCCACCACTCACCCTGGAGAAGGGCGTTATGGTTCTGCATTTCGGCTGCCCAGGAGAGATTGAATTCACGGTTGACCAATCGGCGTGAGCGCGGGTCGGAGTAGTCGTCGGGGGAGATGCCATTGCCGTTAATCTGGGTCAGGCGTGCCCGTAGCATGGGGTAGAGGCCACCATTATTCAGCCCCTGTTCAGCAAGGTAGTTGCCCAACGCCTCGACCTCTTGAGGTTGGATGTTGATCAGGAAATGGTTGGGTGTCTCTTCCGGAATGGTCTGCTCCCAGGCGTTGAGCAGATCGACCCGAACAATGGCGAGTAATAACAGTGCCAGCATACCGATACCGAAGCCGGTAAGCTGTACGGCCGTCATGGTTGGGTTGCGGGCCAGACCTGCAAGTCCATAACGCCAGGTGCTGCCTGCGTGCTGACGTAGTGGTGTCAGCGACTGCACCAAACCGTGAGAGACCAGTAGCATCAGCGAGACGGCTGTTAAGGTACCGCCAAGCACCATGCCCGCTAAGGTAACATCACCCGCTTGCCAGAACATCAACAGGGCCAGCGCCGTGAATGCTCCTGCGCCCAGTATCCAGAAAGTCGTAGGTGGTGCGCCTAACTCGCGGCGCAGCACGCGCAGTGGTGGTACTGCACTGAGCCGTAGCATGGGGGTGAGGGTGAAGCCTAACAGGGTGATCAGCCCCGTACCCAGACCAATGAACAGCGGATAGAGGTCGGGGGCGGGAAGATCGCTGGTAAACCAGTCGCCAATCAGCTCCACCAGGAGGAATTGGGCAATGAAGCCAAGCACTGAGCCCACTGTGCTGGCGAGCAAGGCGATGATCAACAGCCGTATCAGTAACACTTGGAAGATGAAGCGGCGGCTGGCTCCCAGGCAGCGCATCACAGCGCTGACATCCGACTGTTTGTCGACAAAACGGTGGGTCGCCAAGGCGACTGCCGCACCCGCAATCAGTACTGCTGCCAGTGCTGCCAGCGCCAGAAAACTGCTACCGCGATCCAGGGCGGTACGCAGCTCGGGTCGGGCGTTGCTGATGTCTTCGAAGCGGAAGCCGGTAGGGTGGTTGGCTCTCACCCAGCGCTTGAATTTTTCCAATGCAGCGGGTGGTCCAGCCAATAGCAGACTGTAGCGCACCCGGCTCGCAGGCGTAACCAGGCCAGTGGCGGGAATGTCATCAATATTCAGCAGTACTCGCGCCCCGAGCCGAAACAGATTGCCGCTGCCGCCGCTATCACGACTCAGTACCCGGGTAATATCGAAGGATTTCTCTCCCAGATGGAGGGTTTCACCGACGGAGAGCTGTAAGTTACCCAGGAGGCGGGATTCGGTCCAGACACTGCCCGATGCCGGTATCTGTTGAGCAACCTCTTCCGGGGCGCCGAGCCGCGGACGGGTACGGAGTTCGCCGCGTAGAGGGTAGTTGCCGCTGATCGCTTTGACGTTGACCAGTTGGGTGCGCTCGCCAGTGACGACGACGCTCGGAAAGCTGAGGGTGTTGGCGCTGCTAAGGCCAAGCCGTTCAGCTTGCTCATAGAGGCTGTCGGGCGTCGGCCTGCTGCTGGTCACGACCAGATCGGCAGCCAACATTTCAGCAGCCTGCAGTTCGATGGCCCGTTCCACCCGGTTGGTGAAGAAACTGACGGCGGTGACTGAGGCGGCGGCTATAATCAGTGCCAGGCTCAGCAGGCGGATCTCGCCGCTGCGCCAGTCGCGACGAAGTAGTCTAAGGGCAAACTGCAGCGCCTTCATGAGATCGACTCCAGCCGCCCGGCTTCCAGGTGCAGGCGATGATCGCAGCGCTCGGCCAGCTCGCTATCGTGGGTGACCAGGAGCAGGGCGGCATCGGTCTGGCTGCGCAGGTCAAAGAGCAGATTGGTGATCTTGTGACCGGTCTCCTGATCAAGGCTGCCTGTAGGCTCATCGGCAAAAAGCAGTTTGGGCTTGGAGGCGAAAGCGCGGGCGATGGCGACACGCTGCTGCTCACCGCCGGAGAGCTGATTGGGGTAGTGCAGCAGACGCTCGCCCAAGCCCACATGTTCAAGGGCGTCGACGGCGGTCTGTCTGGGGTTGCCGTTGTCGGCCAGCTCCAGGGGCAGCATCACATTTTCCAGGGCGGTCATACCCGGTAGCAGTTGGAAGGATTGAAATACGAAGCCGACTCGTCCGGCACGCAGTGCTGCGCGGGCATCTTCATTCAGAGTGGTGAGGCTTTCACCGAACAGCTGTATCTCCCCTTCAGTGGCCTGATCCAGGCCCGCCAGCAGGCCGAGGAGGGTTGATTTACCCGAGCCGGAGGTGCCGACGACGGCCATCGCATCCCCCTGTTTCAGGCTGAGACTGACATCGTGCAGAATGGTCAGCTCGCCGCCGTCCGGGCTGGTTACCACTTTACTGACACGTTTAGCATTTAAAGGCAGTGTCGATGAGGTAGAATGGGTCGCCATGAAAAAACTACTCCTGCTCCTGGTTTGCCTGTTCTGCGGGCAGTTACACGCCCAAACTGTTCTGGTTGTCGGTGATAGCCTCAGTGCTGCCTATGGTATCCCAGCCGAGCAGGGTTGGGTGCAGCTTTTACAGCAGCGTCTTGATCAGCAGGGACAAGATCATCGTGTCATTAATGCCAGTATCTCCGGCGATACCACTCAGGGCGGTTTGACCCGACTGCCTGCCGCTCTGGAGCAGTTTAAGCCCGATGTCGTGATCATAGAGCTGGGAGGTAATGATGGTCTCAGAGGGATTAACCTACAGTCAACACGAACCAACCTGGCGCAAATGATTGAACTGGCTCAGCAGTCAGGCAGTCAAGTGTTGCTGCTGGGTATGATGCTACCGCCCAATTTCGGCAAGGCGTTTACCGAAAAGTTCCTCGGCATGTATAAGGAGCTGGCTGATCATTATAGCCTGCCGCTGGTGCCGTTTTTCCTCGATGGGGTGGCCGATCGCCCCGAATGGATGCAGGCCGATGGTATTCACCCCAACAGCCAGGGTCAGCCGACCATGCTGGAGAATGTCTGGCCGATGTTGGAGATGCTGATATAGCGCCCTTAATATAGCGCTCTGGAAATTCTGGCAAAACTCACACTTTTTCTGATTTACAGCAATTGAAACTGCCGGTGTTCAGTAGTACGATTTTTCAAAACGTGTTACTAACTGGGTAATAATTTCTATTTATGCATACTCTTTCCGGCGTGTTGAGGGGGCTGATTCTGGCAGTTTGTGGCTATTCCACAGTTGCTGTTGCCCATTTTCAGGAGTTGATACCCAGTCAGACTATCGTTGCCGGGCCCGACCAGGCTGAGATTGAGTTGGCTATGCGTTTCACCCACCCGATGGCGGGGGGACCTGTAATGTCCATGGGCCAGCCTGCACGTTTTGGGGTACAGGTGGCTGGTCAGCAACAGGGTTTGGAAGCGTTACTGAAGCCGGGGCAGCACCAAGGTGAGGAACTCTTTTCCACGAACTATCGGTTGCAGCGGCCTGGTGATCACATCTTCTACCTGGAGCCTGCGCCTTACTGGGAGCCTGGAGAAAGGAAGATGATTATCCACTACACCAAGGTTGTGGTGGATGCCTTTGGCGCAGGTGATGGCTGGGATGCCATGGTCGGATTACCGGTTGAGATCGAGCCGCTGGTCAGGCCCTACGGTGTGTGGACGGGTAACAGTTTTCGGGGCGTGGTGCGCTATAAGGGAAAGCCGGTGGCCAATGCCAAAGTCGAGGTGGAGTGGCGTAACGACGGATCGATGAAAGCGCCTGCCGGGCCCTATGTCACCCAGGTGATCAAGACCGATGCCCAGGGTGTGTTCAGCTATACAGCCCCCCGCGCCGGTTGGTGGGGGTTTGCCGCGTTGATTGAGGCGGAGCAGCCGATGAAAAATCCAGCCGGTGAGCTGGTGCCCGTGGAGTTGGGTGGGCTGATCTGGGTGAAATTTGTGGATATGCAGTAACAGCCACAGTGAACAGTTTTAAGAGAGACTGATGCATATTGTTGATGGTGTTGTTGCTACGCCGGTGTTGATCACCAGTACCGTGTTGGCCCTGTCCGGGGTCGCTGTCGGTTTAAAGCGGCTTGAGAGTGAAGCGATCCCGAAAGTTGCACTGCTCTCCGCGGCCTTTTTTGTCGCTTCTCTGATCCATATCCCCGTCGGTCCTGTCAGTGCGCATCTGATCTTGACGGGGTTGATGGGGTTGATTCTTGGTTGGGCGGTTTTTCCCGCAGTTCTGATTGGCTTGCTGTTGCAGGCGCTCTTCTTCGGTTTCGGTGGTGTTTCGGTACTCGGTATCAATACGCTGAATATGGCGTTGCCGGCGGTCTTTTGCCACTATCTGTTTTTGCGGGGAAGCACACGCGTGGCGCTGAACGGCTTTCTGGCCGGGATGTCGGCAATCGGTCTCTCCGGCTTGATGGTCGCTGCGACACTTGGGATGAGTGGGGAAGAGTTTTTGCTGGCGGCCAAGTTGTTATTGGTGGGACAGATCCCTTTGATGCTGATTGAAGGGGCGATTACTGCCGCCAGTGTCTCGCTGTTATTCAAGGTTAGGCCTGATATTTTTGTGCTGGCGCCGGTCAGGCTGACGAATGAGGCTGCCTGAGGTGGTGCTGCGAAGCGTCTATCTCGCTCTACTGTTGATTGTTGCTCTGCCCACTTATGGGCATCAGTTAAAGCTGTTCGCCGCCATTGAGGGGGGGCAGATCAAAGCGCAGGCCTATTTCCCCGGTGGGGGAGCGGCACGCCAGATTCCGGTGCGGTTGCTGGATAATCAGGGTGTGCAACTCGCTGAGTTACAGACTGATGAGCAGGGCTATGCGCTTTTCTCCGCCAGCGCCGATGCGGCACTACTCACGGCCAAGAGTGGCGATGGTCATCTGGCGGAATTTCGTCTACTTGACGGTCTGCCAGATACTGGTTCAAAAGAGACGCAGGCTAACGGTGCTGTAACCGTTACCGCTGAGACCTTGGATAGTATCGTTGCGCGTCATGTCGCCCCGTTGAGGCAGCAACTGCAGCAGTATGAGGAGCAGCGGCAGTGGCGCGATATTCTGGGTGGACTCGGTTATCTGCTTGGGTTGGCGGGTATAGGTTTTTACTTCTCTGTACGTCGATCTAATAAAAGTTAGTTTAGAAGTTCAACATAGATAAACTGGGTCTGTTGCCAAACAGAATCCCCATCATCGCTGACCATGAAATAGCCCTGGTCTTTGTAGTGGGTGAGCCCTTCTATATTTTGTACATACCAATCTTCACCGCTGTTCATGCGGGCAAGTATCTCTGGCGTTAGCAGTTCACCGCGATTACTGTTTGTGGGAAACACTTTGTAGAGGGTGATGGTCCAGGGTTTGATGACCGTTGTTACCGCCCGCTCCAGCACCAGAATGCCGCCATCGTCGCTATTCTCCATGGCGACTACGCCTGCACCTTCTTCCAGGGTTGGCAGAAACCAATGGTCACCCCGTTCGCTAATCAACCGTAGGTGTTGGTCATTGTTCAACGGTTTTTCCGCGCTATAGAGTGGCCCCAGGATTGGGTGAATGACAAAGCCTTCAATGCCGTAGTTCTTTCCGGCGTACGCTTTTTTGTCGTCGAGCGGGGCGGGCAGGGGGAGTGTGTTTATCTGCCGGCCTTGGGTATTTGTCACCAGTATGCGGTGACGCCGTTCTACGGAGATCAGCAGTTTACTGTCCCCTGTGATGCCGTTATTGCCGTTGAGTATATTAAGGCCTTCCGCATCAGCAGCTCGCTCTTTGAGTTTTTTGCCTTTCGAGTTGCGCAAGCGAAAGCTGTCCAGCAGTGCCATGTCAAACAGGCGGCCGTGCTTGAATATGGGTTTGAGGTGGAGCAGACGTCCCTGGTCGGAGATGGCGTAGAGCAACTGTTCATCTTCGTCCCAGGCCAGTCCCGATAGCTCGGCCAGTTTTTTGCTGCCACTAAGGTTGAGCGCGCCGATCAGGCGAATGTTTTGGTACTGGTCGCCAGGGCCGTAGAAACCGGAGATCTCCATGGGCGTGCCGACAAGTTTGGTTGATAAGACTGGCAGGCTGATACACCACAACATGAGGCAACTTAATAATCGGGCAGATAGAGTCTGCATATCTTTTTCCCTGGATTTAATGGTCGCTTCAGTATGCCAGATTGTGACTGAGAAGGTGGTGTTCTATCCCGCTGTGAAATGGGGGAACCGCTGGGCAAATTGATCCGGCGGAATGGGTGGTGAGAAGAGGTAGCCTTGGGCCAGGTAGTGGTGGTTTTGGGTGATCTCTTTGAGTGCACCCAGTTGAGTAGCGGTTTCGACTCCTTCCGCTACAACATCCAGATTCAGGATTTGAGCCAGATGCACAATGGCCTCGGCGACCGATGTATCTTCGGGGTCTTCTCCCAAGCCGTCGACGAAGGATTTGTCGATTTTCAGCACGTCTACCTGGAAGCGTGTCAGGTAGGCCAGGGATGAGTGGCCGGTGCCGAAGTCATCGATTGAGATTTTACAGCCCAGCTTTTTCAGGCCGTCGATCATCATCTGTCCACGGCCGACATCTTCCATCACCACGCTCTCAGTGATCTCCAACTCCAGGGCGCTGGCGGGCAGGTTGGCCTCTTCCAGGGTGGCGGCGACTTTGTCGATCAGCCCTTTGTGGCGGAATTGTGCGGCGGAGAGGTTGACCGCTACCCGAAAATCGGGACGCAGTGTCTGGCGCCACTGCTGACACTGGTGGCACGCCTGTTTGAGGGCGAAGTCTCCCAGCGGCACAATCAGGCCCGAGCGCTCCGCGATAGGGATGAACTGGGCAGGTGGTATTGCGCCCAGTTCGCGTGAGTGCCAGCGCATGAGCGCCTCGGCGCTGACAATGGCACCGTTGGTGTCGACTTGTGGCTGATAGTAGAGGCTCAGCTCGCCATCCTCCAGGGCGTGGCGCAGGTGGCTCTCAATCCGTAGCGTGCTGGCGACACTTTCAGCCATGTCGGTGGTGAAGAACTGGAAGTTGTTGCGCCCCTGGGATTTGGCCCGATACATCGCCACATCGGCGTGCTTGAGCAGTTCGTCCAGGGTGTTGCCGTCGGTTGGCCAGAAGGTGATACCCAAACTGGCGCCGGCAATGATCTCCAGGCCGTGAATGTCATAGGGTCTGGAGACGCTGTCGAGAATATGACTGGCAACCGTGGCTGCCTCTTCGGGTTTGTTGATGTCCATCAGTACCAGGGCAAACTCATCGCCGCCCAGGCGTGCGACGGTGTCTGCTTCTCTGACGGCGTGTTTCAACCGGTCAGCGACCTGAATAAGCAGTTGGTCGCCAGCGGCATGGCCGAGTGTGTCGTTAATGGTTTTGAAGTTGTCCAGATCGGCCAGAATGAGCGTGAAGCTTGAGTGGTGGCGTTTCGATTGCGCCAGGGCTTGTGAGAGCCGGTCATGGAAGAGCACCCGGTTGGGCAGGCCGGTCAGGGTGTCGTAATAGGCG
>JAKSCN010000352.1 GCA_022360595.1 Chromatiales bacterium | reverse complement strand
TCATTTCAGGAGCGTGAGCGGCTATTCAAACTACCAAGATCGACCTGGAGAGAATACAACAGCAAGTTGATCTCTAAAGGCGGTGGGGTCTACTCCCGCAGCGCCAAATCGATCACTCTGACCGAAGAGGTGAAGAGTATGATCGGCACCAAAGCCGATCGCATGCCCCCCACAGAGCTAATCAACGCCCTACTGAAAGCACCGGTAGATCTGCTCTGGAACGGAGGCATCGGCACCTACGTTAAAGCCGAGTCCGAGACCAACGAAGATGTCGGCGACAAGGCTAACGATGCCCTGCGCATCAACGGTAAAGAGCTACGCTGCAAAGTGGTCGGTGAAGGGGGCAACTTGGGGGTCACCCAACTTGGCCGTATCGAATATGCCCAGCGTGGCGGCCTGATCTATACCGATGCTATCGACAACTCTGCCGGCGTGGACTGCTCCGACCACGAGGTCAACATCAAAATCCTGCTCGGCCAGGTGGTCTCCAACGGCGACATGACCGAAAAACAGCGCAACAAACTGCTGGTTGAGATGACCGATGAGGTGGCCGAGCTGGTGCTGGCGGACAACTACGCCCAGACCCAATCGATCAGCATGGTCGCCTCCGAAGCACCGAAGCGGCTCTACGAACACGCCCGCTTTATGGATTTTCTGGAGCAACGCGGCGCCCTCAATCGCGAACTGGAGTATCTCCCCTCAAAAGAGGAGGTGGCGGAACGTCAGGCTGTCAAACAGGGACTGACCAAACCGGAGATCGCGGTTCTGCACGCCTATAGCAAAATGAGCTATTACGAAGCGCTGATCAACTCCGATATCCCCGATGATCCATTTCTACTCTCCGAGTTGAAAGAGTATTTTCCCAAGGTGCTCAGCGAGCGCTTCTCGGATGAGATGCTCAACCATCGCCTGATACGCGAGATCATCGCCACTCACCTCACCAACAGTATCGTTGACCATATCGGGCCCGGCTTTGGCTTCCGGGTGCGTGAAGAGACCGGCGCCAACATGGCCGGTGTCACCCGCGCCTATCTGGCCACCAGTAAAATCTTCGATACCGACCGGCTCTGGAGAGAGATCGAATCTCTCGACAACAAGGTAAGCGCCTCAGTACAGATCGAAATGATGCGCCTGATCGCGGCAATGCTGGAACAGACGGTAAAGTGGATTTTGCGCTCGCGCAGTGGCGCTGTGAATATCCGCGATTTGGTCGATTACTTCAGGTCCCACGTGGCAGAGCTGGCGAGCAGCATGCCGAAACCCCTTGCGGCCCAAGAGCGGCTGGATATGAGGAACAGCATCAAGAGTCTCGTCAATGCGGGAGCACCGCGTGAGCTGGCTCAAGAGATCGGCGCACTCGCTTCCCTGGCCAACGCCCTGGATATCGTCGAGGTGGCCAGACAAGCCGAGGCCGATACCCAACTGGTCGCATCCCTCTACTTCAGTCTCGGCTCCAGCCTTGAACTCCACTGGATACGTGAAGAGATCAAGAAGGTTGGTGTTCAAAACCACTGGCACTACATGGCCAAGACCCGTCTGATCGATACCCTGAACAGCCATCAGCGCGAGTTGACGGCACAGATCGTTATGAATACCAAAGAGGCTAAAACCGCAAAGACAATGATTGCACAATGGAGTGAAGAGAACATCTTCGCCTACAACCGCCATCTCAGTATGGTCTCAGATTTGAAGGCCCGTGCCTCTATCGACTTCGCCATGCTATCGGTGATAGTGGCGGGTGTGGAGAGCTTGCTATAGGCGCTGGCGCATAGAGATTCACTCTTTATTTTATCTACCAGGAAGCGTTTGCCGACGCTTCCTGGTGCTCTTTTCACTGGAGAGCTTCTAAAGACTCGGCACTGGGTGAAACAAAACCTTCACCGGCTTCAAGCATCGCACTTATCTGCTCGGCACGCATGGGTTTGCTAAAAAGATAGCCCTGGGCAAAATCACAATTTTGAGAAGCCAACAATACCAACTGCTCTGGAGTTTCCACCCCTTCGGCCACCACCGTTAAACCCAGGCTATGCGCCATGACAATAGCTGCGTTTACAAGCTCTCTATCCGCTTTATCAATGGTGATGTCATCGATAAAACTCCGATCAATTTTCAACGCATCAAACGGATAACTACGCAAATAACTCAATGAAGAGTAACCAGTCCCGAAATCATCCATCACAATACTGACGCCAAGTGTATTTAATCGATAAAGCGCTCTCTCTATGTAGGCGTGTCCACTCATTAAAACCCCTTCCGTAATTTCAAGCTCAAGTGAGTCACCTGAAATCTGGTTCTCTTCAAGTGCGCTCTCGATAAGCGAAATTAAGCTGGGGTCACGAAACTGGCGGGGTGACAGATTGATCGCCATAACGAGGGAGGATAACGCCTGCTTCTGCCACTTAGCAAGCATGCGCAACGCTTCTCTCAGCACAAACTGTCCAATGGGGATGATCAGTCCCGTCTGTTCTGCAATGGGGATAAACTCAGCAGGTGATATCTTCCCCAAGGAGGGGTTGGTCCAGCGCAGCAATGTCTCAACCCCTATAAACGAATAGCTCTTAACATCAACTAACGGCTGATAACAGAGATAAAACTCTCCACGATCAAGCGCACCATGCATCTGTTCTTCCACGGCCAAACGACGCGAGACCGATCGGTTCATAGCATCGGTGTAGTAAGAGTAAGTGTTATTACCCTGCTCCTTGGCATGGTACATGGCCGAGTCTGCCTTGCGTAACAGCTCAGTAGGCGAGTCACCATCATCTGGATATACCGCTATACCAATACAGGCGGTGACGATCAGTTCTCGCCCATTGACCGTAAACGGCTCATTAAACAGATTAAGCAGATTATTCACCACGGGACGTGCATCAGCGGCTTCAAAAAGTCCCCCCAGTAGAACAATAAACTCATCTCCGCCCAGGCGACCAATGGTATCGCCACTGCGCACCGCAGACCTTAGGCGTCGCGATGCCTCGATGAGAAGGTTATCACCCATATCATGCCCCAAGGTGTCATTAATCTTCTTAAAATCGTCCAGATCAAGAAACAACACTCCAACCATGGCACCACTGCGTTGCGCTTCACTTATCAGTTGGGTTAAACGATCAAGCGCAAGAAAACGGTTGGGCAAGTCAGTTAAGCTATCAAAATGCGCCTGATGCAGAATGCTCTCTTCCTGCATCTTACGCAGGGTAATATCTTCCATAACAGCTAAATAGTGCCTAATGGCGCCCGTCTCATCATGCACAGGCGCAATATGCGCATGCTCCCAAAAGAGGTCACCACTTTTTCTACGGCTTTGAAATTCACCCTGCCAGGATTGACCACTACTGATGGTTGTCCACAACTCCCGATAGTGCCCCTTGCTTGGCTGTCCCACCACAAGCCTTTTGGGCGTCTTCCCTATCATCTCTGCGGCGCTATAGCCGGTTGTCTGTTCAAATGCGCCGTTGACATATTCAATCTTGGTGTGCGGATCGGTAATGATGACCGATACCGGGCTCTGCTCAATGGCTTGGAAAAGAGTTCGAATTTTTCCTTCAGCGCTCTTACGAGCAGTGGTATCGATAATAATAGCGCTGAAATAGAGGTTACCATCCTTTTGCCAACTACCCAGTGTTAACTCAATAGGAAACTCTTCACCACTCTTTTTTATACCCACCAATTCATGCCTTACACCTTTATGCAGCAAATCACCTTGGCTCGTCGCGCACTCAAAACCTCTGCAATGTGCTTCGTGAAAACGCTCCGGCATAAGCGTGGTTATTGGCTTTCCGATAATCTCTTCGGGGGTATAACCAAACGTCTGTTCAGCCCCGGCATTCCACTCAACAATGTTTCCCTTGCCATCAATAACTACAATCATTGAAAATACGGTTGATTCAAAAATCGAACGATATTTCTCCTCACTCTCTTTTAGTGCTAACTGTGCAAAATAATCTTCTGTCGTATCTCGAAATACTAAAACGGCACCTGTTACCGTACCCTCATCATCTCTTATCGGCGCCGCGGAATCAGCAATCCGATACTCCTTGCCGGTTTTATCGGTCAGAATCACCTGACTATCCGAGCCGATGCTTCTACCCGTTTCAAGTACTCTGCTAACAGGACTGGTTCTGGGTGATTTTGTTTGCCCATTCCGGGTAAAAAATACCGTCGACAACGGCTTACTCATGGCCATGTCAAAATGCCAACCCGTTATCTTTTCAGCGCGCGGATTCATCAGGGTAATATTACCAGCCGTATCCGTCGCAATAACACCATCACCAATAGAGTTCAATGTAGTGCGCAGATTTTCGGTCGCTTGGTAAACCTCCTTCCTTAACAGCCTAGGGCGATTTATGATGGTGTAGGTAATCATTGCCGTCAGAAATGCGACAAAGCCGGCAACAATCCAATACCAGACCGAAAATAGAAAACCAGAGGGCAAGGAAGCCGGTTTAAGTTTTGCGGCCAACTGCCAGCTTGCATCAGGCAGCACAACATTTGCGGTCGCTATAGGCAACTCAAAAGTTGACATGTCGCCGTAAAAAACATCCCCCTTCTCACCAAGGCCGTCTTTGCCCCTGATGGCCAAAGTAAAATCCTTTTCCAGCCCGTAAAAATCTGAATCCTCCAGGATGGGTTGAATCTCAACAATGACCGTTGTAAATCCCCAAAAGAGACTCGGTTTATTATCACTTTCCGAAAGGAATAGAGGACGCCGGGCCACAATAGCGACACCACCCTGACGCAACGTATAGGGACCATGAATAATAAACACCCGCTCACGGATAGACTTTTCTATAACCTGTTGAAGGCGGGGATCAGTCAGGAGATTATGATTTAACGCAGATCGATTACTCTCAAGATTTGTCAAGTATTTAACAATACCCTCTGGAGCCAACTGCAAGCTCCGAATTCCATTCAAATCTTGCTGCAGTAACGATGCATATCGATCAAACTGTTGCTGAGTAAATTCCCGGTTAATTGTTACAAATGCAGCGAGACTACCGGTAAGATTCAATCGAGCATTCATCGATTGGGCCAGCGCACTGGACACTTGTTGCAATCTTTTTTCCGCAAGAGCTTTGTCTTTCTGATAGCGATCCCTGGCAACTATATCACTCAAAAATTGTGCGCCAAGCAGCACTAACATGCCTATCACGACAGCGCCTAAAAAGGGCCGAAGGCTAATTTTCATATTGTTAACCGTTATTGTAATGATTGCTTATCTCACCCGTAACGGATATCACCTATCCATTACCGAGATGAAAATTCCTGACAGTGATCGAATTACGAAATAATGTTTATAGTGGAACCGCAGATATAAACATCAATTTTTAGCATTCATCTTCAACAACAGTCCATTGCTGAGAACCGTGGGACAACCTACCTACATCTTTATACCTAGAGGATAGTAGTATCCCATTGTAATTACTTCTCCTGATAAAACATCGATAAATTTACTAAGGTTTGTTAACGCTAATGACTGCGCTTTTTTATTGCAGCTGACTAATCATTAACAAACTCTACTTTGTAGCCACATACTTTTTTCATAGGTATATCAATCTATAAAAACACAGTAATATACGACTAAACCTTACCCCGCTTGAGCAACCTAGCCTACCTGAGGACAAACCCTATACAATAGATAGCCCCATACAGCAATCACACTATAGTAAGCCGACAGAACCAGCCGATCCTATTTATCAGAAATTCGATTCGCTTACACCCGCAAAAAAATAAGCATTTTTTCCAGAAGATCTGTAATCAGTGCGAGAGAGGATTCATTACGGCTTGCCAACGCTAAAGTGATTTATCACTCTTGCATCTAAAAACAGATCAACCAAGGCATAAGGTGCGGAATTCAGTCAACCTAGAGTAAGTAGCGAGTAACTCACGTGGCGTATTTTTACCCTTGTCACAAATTGATAGAGAGGCAGCCACCGCTGTCAATGATAATCAAATCAGGACTCACACTCCCAGAATGGATACGATGCGCGCACGCGTAACTGGACACCTTGTCCGTGTGAAAAAATAAGGGGCATACCCTATAGATATAAACAGGTTAGGGCAAGATAAAAACCAGGGAAATATGTCAGCAAAGATAGTCGCAAATAGGAAAAGACCATGGGTCAATTTACTGCTAACCGAAATACCGTGAGCGGTGATTTTTTGGGACATTAAAGTCTACATCCAATGCAGCAGTAATGCCCAAGCAGGACAACAACTGAACTGCTGGCTTGGGGTGGCCTTTTACCCCGTTTGATTTTTCTGGTGGGTCATGC
>JAKSCN010000323.1 GCA_022360595.1 Chromatiales bacterium | reverse complement strand
TGCGATAAGAGAACGCGGCGAATCACCTGCTCCAGCTCACGCACGTTGCCCGGCCAGGGATAATCCAACGGCAGATCCCGATGAATAATCGCAATCACCTCCTCAACCAGGGTATCGGCATCCCCACCCAACATACGTTGCAGCAGCAGCCTTACCATCAACGTCAGCTCATCGGGTGACTCCCCCAGACGCTGGCGCAACGACGGCATGCTGAGCACCTGAGAGCTGACCCGGTAGTAGAAGTCATCCCGAAACTGTCCGTTCTTTCGCAAGTCCTCCAGCGGCCTGTTGGTCGCCGCAATCACGCGCCCGGAGAAACGCCGCTCCTCATGGCTGCCCACGGCGACAAACCGCCGCTCCTGCAGTACCTTTAGCAGCTTGATCTGCACGGTAACGCTGACATCACCAATCTCATCCAGGAACAGTGAGCCATATTTACTGCAGCGCTCAAACAGCCCTTTATGGTGATCTATGGCGCCGGTAAAGGCCCCTTTCCGGTGACCGGACAGCTCGGATTCAATGAGGTTCTCGGGAAACTGCGACAGGTTGGTGGCGATAAACGCCTGGGTGAAGCAAGACTTGAAGCATCCACTCTCAGGATCAAAAGGAATGAACCCCGAACGACCAATGGCCGCCGCCGCGGCCCCCTTCCCGGTACCCGTCTCTCCCAGCAGCAGGGTGGAGAAATCCTCCATTCGGTCCCATAGATAGCGGTCGTATAGACGCGCGTCCTCGGTAAACAACAGATTCCATAATCCACGCCGCAGCGCCTGCATGGAAGATGCCTGCCCAACCAGCGCCCGATCAATAAAGTAGTAGGCCCTACGTAGTTGAAAGAAAAACCCGAAATAGCGCAGCGCCTCCCGCTTGGAAAAACCGCACTGCTCAAGCTCACCCAGTACACGCGGGGCGAATGTGACCGGAATCGTCTGACGTGGTTGAGCCAACTGCTGCTCGATGTGCTGATCCAGCTCATCGGTACAGTGGTGATAGGCTCGAAATAAAAAACCGTGTTTCAACCACTGCTGCTCTTGACCGGTTAGCTGCTGCAGGCGGGTAACTCCTCGTTCAGCCAACTCATCAAGCAATCGTTTCAGTGGCGCCGCAATAACACTGAAGTGATGCCTCCCCTGCCCAGCCGCCTCATCACCCTGAGATATCGGAAAACAGGAGAAGCGCGCCGTCAGTGTGCTCCTGTCAATACTGAACGGGTTGGTATAAATGGTCTTTTCCAACTGTTGCAAAAACTGCTGCTCTCTCTCACTGAGCACGGCACATTCTCCCTTGGAAAACAGAGTCTCAAATTATACATTTTTACCATTCATGCATACATATTTGCATAAGCGGATTTATAGAAAAATCACTCAGCACTGAAAATAAAATTATTTCTTTATATATTTCAATAAGTTAAACATAAGCCAAAAACTGGCAAGGAGGTTGCAATAACAACAGCACATATCACATTGCAAGGAGAGACAACTATGCACGCAAATCAACAGACTCTGGACACCATCGCGGATTTTGACTTCACCCCGATTGAGAGTGTTATGCAGACCTGGGACGGCAGCGAGCTCTTTTACCGCACCTGGCAACCAAAGCAACAGTGCTCAAAGGCGATCATCCTGTTTCATGGTGGGCACGAACACTCAGGACGTTTTCAAGATCTGGTTGAACAACTGAGTCTGGAGGATTACGCCATCTTCGCCTGGGACGCCCGTGGACACGGCCGCACCCCCGGCATCCGGGGCTACGCCAACCATTTTCAGGACTACGTACGCGATGCCGAAGCCTTTGTCCGCCATATCTCAAACAAGTACGCCATCGCTATTGAAGATATGGCGCTCATCGGGCACAGCGTGGGCAGTGTTATCGCCGCTACCTGGGTCAACGATTTCGCCCCACCCGTGCGCGCCATGGTGCTCGGCTCCCCGGCTTTCAACGTTAAGCTCTATGCTCCCGCCGCTCTTACAGGATTGCGACTGCTGCAGCGCTTTCGTCCCAATGCTCACGTCAACAGCTATGTAAAACCCGGTATGCTGACCCATGACAAAGCGGAAGCGGAAGCACGCAGAAACGATCCACTGATCTCACCCCGTATCTCCGTAAGAGTACTGACCAGCCTGTTTGATACGGCCGAGCGAGTTATTGATAGCGCTGCAGGCATTCAGGTGCCGACGCTGCTCTTCTCTGCCGGCTCCGACTGGGTGGTTCACCGCTCGGCGCATCAACGCTTTTTCAACAACCTGGGCGCCAAGGAGAAAACACTCAGAGAGTTGCCGGGGTTCTATCACGAGATCTTCCACGAACAGGCGCGTCACATCCCCATCAGCGAAGCCCGTCAGTTCATCCTCGACCAGTTTTCCAAAATACCGTCCACTATCTCTTCGATAGGCACTGCTGCCTGCAACGCTGATCAATTTGCCAAACTGCAGCAACCACTCTCACCCCTCTCGCCGTCCCACTGGAAATACCGGTTGACCAAACTCGGCCTGAACACCCTCGGTCGCTTAAGTAAAGGCGTGAGACTGGGCTGGCAGAGTGGTTTCGATTCCGGCCGAACCCTCAATTATGTCTACACCAATGAGGCAAAGGGTTGGGGACCGCTGGGCCGCCTCATCGATCGCAACTACCTCAACAGCGCCGGCTGGACGGGTATCCGTGAACGACGCACGCATCTGGAGGCCCACCTGGATCGGGCAATCGATGAGCTTCGAACCCCCCAGAAGGGGGTGCATGTGGTGGACCTGGCCGGTGGCCCGGGACGCTATCTGATAGATGTCATGTGCCGTCACAACGACTCCAAACTCAGCGCCGTCTGCCGGGATAGAGATCTGGCCAGCCTGGCAGAGGGCCGGCGCATGGCCCGGGAACGCTATGTCACCCAGCTCATTCACGAGCAAGGGGACGCTTTCGATCCCGTCTCTATCGCCACACTCACTCCTCAGCCTGACATCGTTATTGTTTCCGGACTCTATGAGCTGTTTCACGATAACGCCATGGTACTGCGTTCATTGCGCGCCATTCACAAGCAGATGTCCCCGGGCGGCCGCTTGATCTACACCAACCAGCCGCACCATCCCCAATTGGAGCTGATCGCCCGCACCCTGATCAATCGCGATGGTGATCCCTGGGTTATGCGCCTGCGCCCCCAGTCGGAGATGAACGCCTTAGTACAACAGGCCGGATTCAAGCCCCAGACCATGGCGATGGATGATGCAGGCATCTTCACCGTCACCACCGCAGTACGGAATGCCTGATCATGAATAACCCCACACGCACTGAGAAGCTGTTCTGGGCCCTTGGGCTGGGTTGCCTCTTCTTTCTGATCTATGGCGGCACCAACTACCTGAGCGCCGGTCTGGAAGGGCTCCCCAGCCTCTATCTCCCCTGGGAAGAGAAGATCCCATTCATCCCCTGGACAATCGTGCCTTACATGTCACTGGATCTGTTCTTCATCATCAGCTTTTTCTGGATCAGAGACCGAAGGGAACTCTACGGCCACGCCGGCCGCATAGGGATGGCACTGGGTATCTCCTGCACCCTGTTTATGCTCTATCCCATGCAGTTCGGCTTTGTCCGCCCCGAAACCAGCGGTCTGTTCGGTTGGTTGTTTAACATTCTTTCAGTGGACCTGCCGTACAACCAATGCCCTTCACTGCATGTGAGCCTCAGCCTGATCTATTGGCCACTGGTGCGCCGCATGGCCCAGGGCTGGCGTCGCACACTGCTCGCCCTCTGGTTCTGGATGATTGCTCTCTCCACTCTGACGGTCTATCAACACCACTTCATCGATCTGCTGGGCGGGGCGATCGTCGGACTACTGGTCATGCACACCATTCCGCTGAACGACGCGCCGAAGGCGAGAGTCAATCGCCAAGCGCTGCGCATGGCCGGCCGCTACTTGGCCGCCTCGCTGACCACACTAACAGTGGCCTCAATTCTCCAGGGCTGGGGCTGGATGCTTCTTTATCCTTTTCTCAGCCTGGGGCTTGTTGCAGGCGTCTACGCCTCTGGCCGGGCAGATTTTCTGCAGAAACGCCAGGGCAGTCACTGCGCAGTCATTTGGCTGCTCTTTGCCCCCTACCTGATCGGCACTCATCTAAGTTGGCGGTATTACCAGCGGCGCATTGAACCTTGGCACCAGGTTAAGGAAGGCATCTATTTCGGCCGCAAACTCAAAGATACCGAAGTCACCAAACTTAAAAACCAAGGCATTACTGCCGTATTGGATCTCACCCCGGAGGTGGCGGAAGCAGACAACTGGGGAGAGGTAAACTATTGCCACATCCCAATGCTGGACTTTGCAACCCCTGACCATAGTGCTCTGCAACAAGCCATTCAGTTCATCACCAATCACCGTGAAGGCGTCTACGTCCACTGCGCATTGGGACTATCGCGCAGCGCCCTGGTGATAACCGCCTATCTGCAAAGCGAAGGGCTGAGCCAAACAGAGGCTATTAGCCGATTGAAAAAGATACGTTCTGGTATAATCCTGCGCCGTTATGCTCTACAGGCATTGGAAGCGATACCGCACGATCAGAATAAAAACCGCACTATCAGGGAACGAGTGGAACATGCCTAGCATTTACGATATCAAGCCCGCCTTTCAGGGACTGCTAAGGCCCCTCTGCAACCACATGGCAGCAAAGGGAATCACCCCCAATCAGATCACCATTGCCGCCCTGTTGCTCTCCATTGCCCATGGCGCGGCCATCGCACTCTTTCCTGAGTCAGCCTGGCCGCTACTGCTGTTGCCCTTGACGCTCTTTGTACGGATGGCACTCAACGCCATCGATGGCATGCTGGCAAGAGAGCATCAGATGCAATCGCATTTGGGCGCTGTACTGAATGAACTGGGCGATGTGTTGGCTGACGCAGCCCTTTACTTGCCTCTTGCACTCATCCCCGGCATACCCGCCCCACTGATTGTTGTACTGGTACTGCTGGCCACATTGACAGAATTCGCCGGCATCCAGGCTGTCCAGATAGGGGCTGAACGCCGTTACGAGGGGCCCTTTGGGAAGAGTGATCGCGCTTTTCTGTTTGGCGCGACGGGCCTGCTTCTTGGGCTTGGCCTTCCCTCTGGACTCTGGCTCACCCTACTCTTTTCCACCGCCAGCCTGCTGGCCCTACTGACCATATTCAACAGGGTTCGGCAGGCGCTTCTCACAGGAGAGACCTCATGACCCTCCACCCTTATGCCGGCTGGGCGCTAGGTGGCATCTTCACTCTCCTGACAATGGCCACCCTGGCCGTCTCCCTGATTCAGAGAAGACGCCAGCTTCCACAGGGCAATGAGCTGGCCCTAAGGGTACGCTCCTGGTGGATCATGGTCTCCTTCTTCTCCCTGGCGATCGTCATGGGATCAACAGCAGCCACCTGGCTCTTGGGCTTCGTCAGCTTTCTTGCTTTCAAGGAGTATCTCTCACTGATCCCAACCCGACGTTCAGACCGGCGGGTG
>JAKSCN010000191.1 GCA_022360595.1 Chromatiales bacterium | reverse complement strand
GAGAAAAGAGAGAGTCGTGTTTCCACGGGTTTGCAGCAGTTGATCGTGGAGGGGCTGGTGTGTCGTTACGATGAGGATGATGAATATAAGAATCAGCTCCAGCCTGCTGAGGGGTTTAATGAGGCGGAGCGCTGTGCCCGCTGGATAGTGGAAGAATGGCTAAAAGCAAGTTGAAGGTGGTCCAGGTCCTGCCTGCACTGGATGGCGGCGGCGTTGAGCGCGGTACACTTGAAGTGGCGGAGGCGTTGGTGCATGTGGGGCATGAGTCGGTGGTGATCTCTGCCGGTGGTCGCATGGTGCCTGAGTTGGAGTCTGCCGGCAGCCGTCATGTGACGTGGAATCTGGGCAAGAAATCGCCTTTTACCCTGCTGCAGGTGCCGTTAGTGCGTCGTTGGTTGTTGCAAGAGCAACCGGATATCCTGCACTTGCGTTCGAGGATGCCGGCCTGGATTCTCTGGCTGGCGTGGCGTTCACTACCCGTTGAAAAACGGCCCCGGCTGGTGACGACTGTGCATGGGCTCTATTCGGTCTCGGGTTACAGCCGTATTATGTGTCGAGGTGAGCGAGTGATCGCCGTATCCAAGACGATCGAAGATTATATCTTTAAGCACTACCCTCAAACCGAGAAAGAGTGTGTCAGATTGATCTATCGCGGGGTCGATCCCGCTGACTTTCCTCGTGGCTATGAACCGGCTCGGTCTTGGCTGAGTGCTTGGTATAAAACTTATCCGCAGTTGCAGGGCAAAGTGGTTCTGACGCTGCCGGGCAGATTGACTCGTCTGAAGGGACATCATGATTTTATTCTGCTGATGGATAGATTGATACAGTCCGGTATGGATGTATATGGCTTGATTGTGGGCGGGGAGGACCCTAAGCGCCAATCCTATGCACGGGAGCTATATGTTGAGGTAGAGCGGTTAGGGATGAGTCAGCGAATTATCTTTACCGGCCATCGGGGAGATGTCAGGGATATCTATGCCGTTTCTGATGTGGTGTTGTCGCTTTCCACTAAACAGGAGTCTTTCGGACGCACGGTGCTCGAGGCGTTGTCGTTAGGCCGTCCGGTGGTTGGCTATGATCACGGCGGTGTGGGTGAGATTCTTGGTGAGTTGTTTCCACAAGGGAGGGTATCGATCAGGGATCAAGCCCAGCTAATCGAAAAAGTCATACTAGTTTTAGGGGGGGATCTAAAACCCAAGGAGAGCCATCGCTTTATCAAGCAGTCTATGCTGGAGCAAACCCTCTCCCTCTATGCGGAGCTGGGGGCGGAGCACTGAGTATTTGCATGGATAACATAATCAGTTACTTCTCTTCCGAAAAAGGTAGGCTATGGCTCAAGGTTCTGTTGCTGTCGCTTCCGATAATATTGTTGCCTGTCAGCCGCAGCAGCGAGGTGCCGATCGCCATTTTGGCTATTTTGGGCGGCAATTTGTTTTGGCAGAAGAGGGCAGTGTTGTTTCAGCAATCTGCCTATCGCAATTACTCTCTACTGTTTCTGGCGATTTGGTTGCCGATGCTGCTGTCGATATTTGACTCCATTTATCTGTATAAGTCCGTCAAGACGAGTATCGGTTATATCCGCTTCTATTTTGCCGGTATCTATGTGATTTACCTATTGATGCAGCCAATGGTACGGACCTTGACCATGCGCTTGTTGATCGGGGTAGTGCTGTTTTGGTTGGTTAATGCCTGTGTTCAATTGGTAATCGGTCATGACCTGTTCGGCCAGACCTATATTCATGGCAGGTTGAATGGTGTGTTTGGGGATAACCTCAAACAGGGGCAGGTGCTTGCTGTTTTAGGCGCAGTACTGTTGGTGTGGACAAGAAAAGAGCTCGGCTCTGTTGGGCATGTGGCGTTTGCTGTTTTGCTGCTGGCAATCATTCTGCTGTCCGGCACGCGGGAAAGCTGGGTGATGGTGCTGGTGGCTATGGTTGGATTTTGGTTATATGCCTACCGCCAGCGGCTGCGAAGTGGGTTCCGGTTGGTTGTGCCTTTGCTATTAGTATGCGGGTTTTTGCTTGTTGGATTATATCAATGGTCTTCCGATTTTCGCCTGCGGGTTGATCAGACACTGTATATCGCCGATGGAGATCACGCTTCCATAGACAAGGCGCTCTCTTATCGATTGTCGATTTGGGAGCATGCTTATGAGGTGATGCTGGAGCATCCAATCAATGGTGTCGGTGCCAGAACATTTCGCAAGATCTATGATGAGTATGCAGGGGGTGACAATTTCTTTATTAGCCGAAATTTGCAGGTGGCACACGCTCATCAACTGTTGCTTGAGGTTGGTTCAGGGACAGGGGTAATTGGTCTCCTGGGGCTTGGTTTTTTCTATTATCTGTTCGCGAGAAGCTGGCGTGAATGTTCGGATGAAGCTCGCTAATGGGCTGTTGGTGCGGCAATAGGGGGTTTGGTTATCTTTTTTCCGGTGAATACTCATCTGGCGCTCTATTCCTCTTTTTGGGGATTGTTCTGCTGGTATATAATCGCGCTGTATATCGCATTCACTGTTCCGGCAGAAACTTCCGTGGTTCGCGCGAGTTGATCTTATGCATGCACCATCTTTCCAGCCTTTCGGATATTACGCGCTGCCTGGTTGGGCCGAGGCTTTGGCGCGCTTGTGTCATCGTCTGCCGGCCAATTGGTTGGGGAGACGATTGGGGTTCATTCTGCGTCGCCCGGTGATTGCTCTGAAGTCGGAAGTTGTCGATCTATCGGTCATGGGCACTTCTTTTCGCCTCTATCCTGAAAACAATCTGTCGGACAAGCGCCTGTTGTGTACACCCAATATTCTGGATGGAGATGAACGTGTTTTTTTGGCTGACTCCATGGCACAAGGGAGCTGGCTCATCGATGTTGGGGCAAATATTGGTGGGTATTCGTTGCTGTTGTGTAAACAGCGTCCAGATATTCGTGTGCTGGTGATCGAACCTGACCCGGATATGGCGGCACGCTTGCAGTACAATATCGAGCTTAATGGATTGTCGGATCGTGTGCGGTTGGCGCAGGTGGCGATAACCGATAGTCCAGCTACGGTGGAACTTTATCGTGATCCGGTCAACCGGGGGAAAAATTCGCTATTGCAGGGTGGTGGTATGCAGCAGGGCGATTCGATTGAGGTGGTGGGTTTGCCGCTGCACGCTTTGTTTATTGAGTATCAGATAGCATCACCCGAGGCAATAAAACTCGATATAGAAGGCTTTGAATTACCTGTGTTGAGAGGCTTTTTTGAGAGTGTGGATCAGGCGTACTGGCCCAGATTGATACAAATTGAGCAGCACCGGCGGCAGGTAGAGTTAAATGACGCGGTTCAACTTGCCATGGAAGAGGGCTACCAGATCAGACTGCATACTCGAATGAATGTGATTCTCGAGCGAAGCCCTGAGCATTAACGCTGTTCGGCGATCCGCTCATAAAAGCGCTGAATCCGGCGCTTCATCTTTTTTTCAGCCAGTGTTGGGAAGAGGTGGGTCAGCGGTAATATTGATCTGTCCTTTCGATATCCCTTTAAATCGATAAACTTCAAATACTCCTTACCGTTTTGCGCTGAATGAGGAAATTGTTCTGGTTGAAGTCAAAAAAATAGAGCTGCTTTTTGAGTAAGGTGTCGAAAAATTGTTCAGACAGGTGTTTAAGCTCATTGCTTAGCCGCTTATTGTCCTGAAGATAGTTTAAGAGTGTTTGCGAAGGCTGCCCGTTATCGTCCAGTACCTTTTGGCTGGCCAGCCCGGGGCCTTTGTCTGTTTGAATCAGAGTAGGGCGGTATTCCGGTATATAGAGTTTCAAATCGGCGGAGAGTTTTTTGTAATTGCGCAAGTCGCGCAGATTATCCGAGAGTGAAGGAAAGAATGAGTGCAGGGTACTGCGGATAACTAGGCTAAGTTTACCCCCGGTGGCGTAGGTGTGCCTCTTCAAGACTTTGATGACCCATCCCTGGTCTGTTGGGTGTTCATAGATAGTTCGGGTGCGTCCCTGTGTGAGCACCGTCTCTAGGTGAATCATGCTGCTCCAGTTTAATTTGCCTAAATTATTAATATTACCTTAGATGCAGGACGTCTGCGTGAGACACTTCTGGCCTTTCAGACTGGTCAATAAACAGAAGGGATGTTGTCCGGGCGTGTTTTGAAGCGCCGATGCATCCAAAAATACTGCTCGGGGGCTTGTAGGATGGCCTGCTCCAACAGTTGGTTGAGTTGTATGTTGTCTTGCTCTACATCACCCGACGGGAAGTGGTTGAGCGGTGGGTGGATGGTGATGTGGTAACGTCCGTTTGCAGTGCGTACCGGGAAAAATGGGATAACCACTGCATTGGTCATTTTAGCAAATCTTGAGGTGGTGGTGATGGTTGCTGCGGGAATATTGAAAAATGGCGTGAAGATCGAGTGCTTCATACCGTAGTTTTGATCGAAGCCGTACCACACCGCTTCACCCCGTTTCAAGCAGCGTATCATTGTTGGGATGTCGTCGCGTTGAAATAGGGTGATGCTGCGCTGTTCTCTGCTGCGTCGGACAATACTGTCCATGATAGGATTTTTCATTGGCCGATACATGCCGCTGATCCGGTGCTTGATGGAGACCAGAGTGCTGGCGATTTCCATCGTGCTGAAGTGACCGGTCAGGAAAATTACACCCTGTCCTTTTTCGGCGGCGCTACGGAGGTGTTCGAGTCCTTGGATGTCACCTAGTGCGCTGATCCGCTTGTCGCTGCCCCACCATGTCATCGCTGATTCGAACAGGCCCATACCGATCGCTTCGAAGTGTCCATGGAGCATGGCCTGTCGCTCGCTTTTGGATAGGTCGGGGAAGCAGAGATCGATGTTGATTCGGGCTATCTTTGCGCGGCTTTTAAGTAGGTGACGCGCACCACGGCCCAGTATGCGGCCGATTTGCAGTTGCCAGCTGAAGGGTAATAGGTGGAGGCCGCGTAAAATGGTTAATCCCACCCAGGATGGCCAGTATTTAGGCGCCAGGGGAGAGTGCGTTTTGCGGTGAGTGGGGGTGTTGGAGGCAGGCATTTGGTGGCTATCCTGAATACTGCAGTTGGTGCAGCTTGGCGTACAGGCCATCTTTTGCGAGCAACTCACCGTGTGAGCCGCTCTCGACAATTGTCCCTTTATCCAGCACCACGATACGGTCGGCATTTTCGATGGTCGATAGCCGATGGGCAATAGTGAACGTCGTGCGGTTTTTACGTAATGCCTCCATGGCGTTTTGTATTTGCTGCTCTGATTCGGTATCCAACGCAGAAGTTGCTTCATCAAATATCAATATAGGTGAATCTTTTAATAACGCACGTGCAATAGCGATTCTTTGTTTTTGTCCGCCCGATAAAAGTACTCCCTTATCACCTACTATTGATTGATAATTATCAGGCAGCTTGTCTATAAATTCAGTCGCATGTGCGCGCTTTGCCGCATCATGTATTTCCTGTACTGATTTTTCAGGCATGGCATATGAAATATTATTTTCAATAGTGTCGTTAAAAAGAAGAATATCCTGACTTACCTTGGCAATTTGTGTGCGCAGACTCTTTAACTTAATATCATGTATTGAATAACCATCAATAAATATATCACCTGAATTGATCTCATAAAATCGTGGTATAAGTTT
>JAKSCN010000338.1 GCA_022360595.1 Chromatiales bacterium | reverse complement strand
TTCGGCGAGGCATCCTGTACGGTAGCACCTGTGCTACCGCCACTTTCAGCGGTAAAGACTGCTTCTATCTCTACTTCAGTTAAATCCCAGGAACCAAAGTCGGCAAAGGCCCCAATAGCGACATTATGATCGCCTGTTTGGTTACCCGAGCCCGCAGCTGCGCCTAAAAAGATATTACTATAGGCCCCATCACTGGTATCCACTCCAGCCAAAGCCCCGACAAAAGTACTCGACTCATAGATATAGCTAGACCCATCACTATTGGTATCTTGACTCTTTTCACCCGCACGGGCGCCGACAAAGGTGTTGTATGCACCATCATTGAGATCCGCGCCGGCACTTTCACCAATCGTCGTATTACCGTCGCCACTGCCCAATCCATAGGCTGAACGGTAGCCGATAGCCGTTGAAGCATGCGTATCGGCACTGGGACTGGTGCCGCGCATCGCCTCACTCCCGATAGCGGTATTCTTGTTGTAGCTGACGTAATAACCGGCATGGTAACCAACGAAAGTATTGTTATGCCTCTCCGCGGCGCTATACCCTGCACCACTCCCTAAGTAGGTAAGATCGTAGCCGGAGGTATTGGTGAGTCCTGCTTCGAACCCCAAGAAAGTATTATCCGTTTGGTTGCTATTTTTCCCTGCCCGGGTTCCCAGCATAGTGGCATCTGCACCGCTGGTGGTTGAATAACCGGCTTCAAGGCCGATTAAAACAGCATCATCAGAATACTGCGTGCTGGTTGTTCCTCCGGCGTTGTTGCCGATCATGGTGTTATAGTTGGCTGAGGTGCCACTTTGTCCCGCGTTCTCTCCAATCAGGGTATTGAAATCACCGGTAAGATTAATACCCGCATTTGTGCCATAAAGCGTATTTTCAGCCTGAACGATAGCGGTAATCAGCGGAAGCGACAGGAGTGCTGTCATTCTAAGAGAGGCATTCATTATTTGCCCTCCCTTTCAAACTGTTCCAGCGCCTTCAACAGCGAGGACTTGCGTGCCTTTAGCACCTGTAACTGCTTTCGTCGTTGCCGGTTATCCATCGCCAGTTCATTCATGGCACTCGTGAGCAGAGGAGCCAAGGCGATATAGTTGACCGACTTAATACCATCGTCACCTTCGTTAATCAGCTCGGGGAGAGTCTGCTCCAACTCCTGAGCAAGTACGCCCAGGTGGGCAGGCTCTGAATCGTCCATTTCACGCGTAAAGCGATAGCGCTTAGCCGCCACAGCGGAAACTTTCTGCAAAGCATTGGATATGGGCTGTATATCCTGCTTCAGATTGGCATCGGAATTGAAGTAGACATCACCGGCCAAACGCATATCACCACTACTTGAGAGTGCCAATTTCGCTACCTGGCTGCCGGAAATATCATTTGAAAAGCTTAAGGCGCCGCCATCAGCCACACTAACCTGCCAGCTATCGCCGTTATCCTCCGCGGCATCAGCCGCCAACGTCCAACTCAGGCTATTACCACTGGTGGCCGTGGTGGTAACCGTTTCACTCACCACATCACTAAAACGGTAGTTACTATTACCTAAAGCGGTTAAGTCAGTACTATCCGGCTCCCAACCTGGGGCACTACCGTTCCCCAT
>JAKSCN010000252.1 GCA_022360595.1 Chromatiales bacterium | reverse complement strand
TATGGTATGGCGGGGCCGACCTATGAGGTGCTGCTTCAGGCCGGGTGGACACCGGCGTCCGATATTGAGGTTGAAGTTGTCCCGGGCAGTACAGCACTCTCTGCCTGCGCCTCATTAGTGGGGGCACCTCTGACCCATGACTTCTGTTCCATTTCACTCTCTGATCTGCTGACGCCCTGGCCGCAGATTGCCCGGCGCCTGGAAGCCGCGGCAAAAGGTGATTTCGTCATCGCCTTATACAATCCCAAGAGCGGGCGTCGTACCGGCCAGATTGTCGAGGCTCAACGTATATTGCTGCAGCACCGCTCACCCGATACACCGGTTGCGATAGTGAAGTCGGCATACCGGCAGAAACAGAAGATTCAGCATGTCCGGCTCGATCAGATGTCCGATTGCGATATCGGAATGCTCAGTACCGTCTTGATCGGCAATAAGAGCAGCTATTACAGAGCAGGGCTGATGATCACCCCCCGTGGATATGAGAATAAATACGAAAATCTTGTCGGCGATACCCATGCCGGGGAGCAGCGTGGCAAGTCCCTCAGCATGGGGCTGACCGGCTGGCAGGAGTGTGTCAGGGTCTACCTGAAGGAGCACAAAAGCACCTCTTTGATGGAGGTCGCTACCTATTTTGATGTGCCTCTGGATAGAGTCTTTTGCGCTATAAATGGCGGAAGCCCGGAAGCACTGCCAATGCCATACGCAGCGACGCCAGTGGATCTTGTGTATGCTCAGAGGCTGTTGGATGGGGCAAACGGTTCGGACAATCTTGAAGTGGCTGTAAGTAATAACAGCGCTCTCTGTTGTAGCGTGCATCTGAAACGATCGGATATCGATATAGATCCGGCTCGAATAAAGATGGTAACAGAGCAGTTACAGTTGAGCCTTGATCTGAAGAGCGTTGATCAAATATGGCTGGTTTGTTCCGATGAGAATTGGACCGAGCTCTATTTTCTGAATAAATGTGGCAATAGTTTGCTGGCAATTCTGCTTGGTGGCTGATGGCCCTAGCCCAGATGGCGCATTTGACGCGACTGGTGTTTGCCGGGCTGTTTGGTCTCGGTTTGTCCGCTCTGCTGTGGTGCCTGCAAAAATTGCGGCAGCCCCTTTATTTTGGCCTGCGCAAAGTCTTGCTCCAGCGCCGCTTTGGCATCATCAGGATTGATGGCCAGTTCGTCGGTCATTGCCTCATAGAGCAGATCAAACAGTCGCTTCAGGGCGATACGATGTACCTGCTGTGTGGTTTGATAGAGCCAGTGGCTGAGTTGGGCAAAGCGTCCGTAAGGGCTATCACCAAGCAGTAGCGGCAGGGTCTGCTTGAAGCGGCCTGAGTTGGCGATCATATCCCAGTAGCGGGCAAAGCGGTTGAGCTGTTGCAGCTGACTGAATGTGAGCTGATTGTTGCTGAGAATGTCGTAAGGGGGATTGGGGTTGTAGCGCATATCGAACCCGTCGATGTGGCGTATGATCGGTGTGCCGCGCAGCCGCTTGAGTATACCTACCTGAATCTCGTGAGTGCCCAAACTGACCAGTTGATCAAACCCTTCGGCAAAGCTCTTCAGTGACTCACCGGGCAGGCCAATGATCAGGTCGGCGTGAATGTGAGCGTGGGTGTTGTTGTTCAACCAGATCAGGTTCTCGCGGGTCTTGGTGTTGTTCTGCTTGCGGCTGATCAGTGCTTGCACTTCAGGGTTGAAGCTCTGAATGCCTATCTCAAACTGGAGTGATCCGGCCGGGAAGCGGGGCAGGATCTCTTTCAGTGCTTCAGGTAGGCGGTCGGGAATGATCTCAAAGTGCAGAAAAAGACCGCTATCGATCCGGTCGAGAAAGAACTGGAGTATCGCCAGCGTGGTTTTGTTGTCGAGATTGAAGGTGCGATCCACAAATTTAAAGTGCC
Source organism: Chromatiales bacterium (assembly GCA_022360595.1). Taxonomy (GTDB): domain Bacteria; phylum Pseudomonadota; class Gammaproteobacteria; order Chromatiales; family Chromatiaceae; genus BM503. The sequence continues at coordinate 1,195 of JAKSCN010000252.1, read as the reverse complement.
GGGCACCGCGTTCAAACAGCTGCTCCATTGCAGCCAGAAACAGCTCCAGATTAAATCCCCAGGATGTTTTATCCAGTGCTGAAAGACAGAACTCACACTTGAATGGACAGCCCCTTGACGCCTCCACATAGAGTACCCGGTTGGCGATATCCTCATCGCTGTAGCAGGCGTAGGGGAGGGTGATCTGATTGAGTGGGGGAGGCGGCGCGTTATAGACCTTCTCAGGACGGTTACTGTCCAGTACCTGTTGGCACAGTTCGCTAAATAGCAGATCTGCCTGACCTGGAATGATGTGATCGGCGTAGTTAAAGATCTCCTGCTCCTGCCACTCATAGCTGATCTCTGGGCCGCCCAGGACAATACAGAGTTCCGGTTTTATCGCTTTCAGCAGTTTCACCAGGCGGGTGGTCTGTTCGATGTTCCAGATATAGACCCCAAAGCCAATGATCTTCGGATCATGGGCCAAGAGCGCTTCTGCGATATCACTGGGCCAGGGCTCCAAGGTGAACTCAATGATCCGGGTGCGTGGCTGTAACTCGCCCATGTTGGCCAGCAGATAACGCAGCCCCAGCGAGGCGTGAATATAGCGGGCGTTGAGGGTGGAGAGCAGAATATCGGTCATGTGATTGAACGCTGTTTGTCAGTCGCTGGAGGCCGGCTGTAACGGCTCTTTACAGTGCAGACAATGATAGACCTGTCCGCGCTGGATACGGTTGTGGCGAATGGTGCTGAGTTCGTGGTCACGGCAGCTACAACGATAAGTGAAACGCCGCATAGTGCGCTGTTGGCTTGTTGTAACATCGTAGCTGTGGCAGCGGCTGGGATCGGCCTGGAAGAGCGCCATAATCGTTTTCCACTCTGCACCGTGCGGTTTGATTCGGCTGCCGTGCAGACAGTATGCAACCACATGGGCTGCTTCGTGTGGCACTGTGCGGGCAAGAAAGCTCTCAGGGTTTTCAGCTAACAGCTGCGCATTGTAACGGATCTCCAGGCGGCGTTTGCTCTGCATTCTCGCTTGGCCTGCTGCGGTCCCCCGCAGATCAAAGCGAACGGTCACTTTCGGGCAGGGGATGGCAAAATGATCAGCCGCCTGCTGCAGTAGTTTGTGAGTCTGCTGCTCCACCCTGTCCAATAGTCTCTGCTGGGCGCCCATCAGCCACGCTCTTGCCTGAAGTCGATGACCCGGGTGTTGCTG
>JAKSCN010000196.1 GCA_022360595.1 Chromatiales bacterium | reverse complement strand
CGCTTATGTAGACTCACTACGCGGCGCTTCTTCTGTCTTTCTGGATAAAAAATGGTCGTTAGTAGTGATGATCAAATGAGTGTTAACAGGCCCTAACTTACCTGCTTTTGCATACCATGCAGCATCACCACCAACTCGGCTTCGCTGTGACTCAATCCCAGCTCTTCAATCAGCCGAGAGGCCGTAGCGCCGCGATGGACCAGTTGGATCGCCTCACCATAGGGGCGTTCATCCTGCTGCTGGGTCTCAAAGGACTCTTGGCGATGCTCCAGGTCACGCCCTTTCTGCTCCAGTCTGACGACACGTTTATCAACACCGACGGCCGCGGCGCAAAGACCGCTGACCATAGAGGAGAGTTGTTCCGTCTTATTATTCGCTTCCAATAGCTGTTGGCGCTGTCGGCGCATGGCCACCATCAGCCAGATGCTGGTGGCTATCAGCACCAGCATCACGCTCGATATACCTACAATCAATAGAGTTGGCATAACCAATCTCCACTAAACAGCTTTTCAGGCATACTCATCGATCCGGTGATCACCCTCTTTGCCACCACCCTCTCCACCGTTCTCACCCTCAGAGGGGCTGACGGGTTTATCCCCGCTCTCCTCTTCAGGGTCACGCTTGGGTTTACCCTTGGAATCGTCCCTGCGGACAGGCCAAATCGGCTTGACCGGTGTTGGCTGGCTAATCTCCGGCATCAGCAATACCTAAAAAGCACTAGAACATGCCCATCTCATTCCATTCATCTTCGGTGAGCAGTTTATTGAGATCGACAACGATCAGTAGTTCACTATCATGGGTCGCCACGCCCTGTATATAGCGTGAGCTCTCTTCGTTACCCACGTTGGGCGCTGAGTCGATCTGCGAGGCACGCAATTCCACGACTTCCGCCACACTGTCAACCAGAATACCCACCACCTGTTTATCAGACTCAATGATCACGATGCGGCTGGCGTCGTCAATTTCACCCTGCATCAAACCAAAACGCCCGCGGGTATCAATAACAGTGACCACATTGCCACGCAAGTTGATAATCCCCAACACATAAGGCGGCGCTCCAGGTACTGGCGCAATTTCAGTGACGCGCAATACTTCCTGAACCATCATCACATTAATGCCGTAAACCTCATCCTCTAGCCTGAAGGTTACCAACTGTATAACCGGATCATTTCCAGCACTTTGGGCAACACTGGTTGTCATGGCCTTACCTCGTTTAATCTATTTTCCTGTCAAAAATCAGGCACCGTATGGCCTCACCCATACACCAAGCATTATTTGTGCCTAATCCCCTCCAGCAGTGCATCCACATTGAGTAGGATGCAGAGCTTCTCAATTATCGTTCCCGCCATCCAGGGCCGTAAATTGTTATCCCTGGACCAGCGGATATCCTCTTTAGTCAGTGTTACAGGGCGCTGCAGGCTATCGCATGCAAGCCCCCACTGGCCGCCCCCTATTATCAGGATATGGCTACCATGCGGACGCTTTCCGTCCACTTTACTCAAGCGATCAGGCATAACCAGTTGCGCTGTGTCGACCACTATTACCTGCTCATCCCGATGCAAATAGATACCCAGGTGCCAATCCGGCTGACCCGGTATCGGTGTCACCTCACCCTCCCATTCAGCGATGCTATTGAGTTCGGAAAGCGGTACGGCTAGGGTCATGCCACGTACTTTAAACAGCAAACTCTGAAAAGGATGCACTGCCCACTCGGGCACCAGCACCTCATCGCTACTTTCAGTATCATCGGCAGTTTGTTCATCAACCTTAACGGTTTCAGTGGGTTGTTGTTCAGTAGCCTGCTCGGTAGGCACCTCAACGGTCGGCTGAGGTGACTCGACAATAGGCAGGGTTGGCGGCAAGATAACCTTGTTGGGGAAATGCACCACCTCCGCCATGGGTGGTTCGCTCTTTTTCTCTTCGGCCAGCTCCTGCTCCGGACTATACTCCTCCACCTCACTGAGCAGGGCGGCAAGATAGTTATCTATCGCCTGTTCCGGCTCATGCAGAATGGGGGGACGCTTTTTGTGATCACTCATCCCGCTGCCCCCATTTGTGTCGTTTTACTGTCCGCGCTCTGTAGATAGGACAGCAGTTCCGAATAGGCCATCACACCCCGTCCACGCGGATCAAAAATTGCCGGCGGCAGACCAGCACGGCTCGCCTCTCTGAACTTGGTATCCACAGGTATGACTTTGTTCCAGATATGGTCTGGGTAGTTTTCGCGCATCACCCTAAGGCTCTCCAACGAAGCCTTGGTACGCCGATCAAACATGGTGGGCACGATCAGATAAGGGAGCTGTGCACTGCGCGCCTTGAGCACCATAGTGAGGGTATGCAGCATCCGCTCCAAACCCTTGAGCGCCAGAAACTCGGTCTGTACTGGAATGATCAGACGCTCACAGGCGGCCAAGGCATTTACCATCAGCACACCCAGCATTGGCGGACAGTCGATCAGTACATAATCATACTCACCGGCAAGCCCATTCAACGCCTTGGTCAGCACCAACCCCATCCCCTCCAGCTTACCCGCCTGGCGGTCAAGGGTGGCCAACGCTACCGAGGCCGGCAGCAACTGTAGTCCTTCCGTGCCGGTCTGGTAGACCAGACCGGCCGGGTCGATAGTGCGTTTTTCAGCCGTAGCCTGGAACAGCGAATAGCTGCTCTCTTCAATAGCATCGGGGTCATAACGAAAATAGCTGGTCAGAGATCCGTGCGGATCAATGTCCACCATCAGGACACGGAATCCCCAGGAGCTGAGCAGCCCGGCGAGACTCACGGTCGATGTGGTCTTTCCCACCCCACCTTTCTGATTGGCAATTGTCCAGACCTTCATAGGCTCCCCCTTACAAGGCTCGGAATCTCTCGGTCATGTTGCGAAGCCATGATAATCAACGCCACACGGCGATTCCTCTGGCGCCCTTCATCCGACTCGTTGTCGGCGATGGGACGATATTCACCATAGCCGATCGAGACCAGACGCCGGGGATCAACACCTAACCGGGTAAACAGATGGACCACACTCGCTGCTCGCGCCGCGGCCAGCTCCCAGTTGGAGGGAAAAGCGGTCGTCTGGATCGGTACGTTATCGGTATGGCCCTCCACATGGACTTGGTTACCAATTGGCTTAATAATCTTTGATACATCACGCAGCGCTCTCACCGCAGAAGCTGAAAGGCGGGCGCTACCACTCTTAAAAAGCATTTTGCTTTTCATCTCCACTTCAATACCGCGCTCGGTCTGCGTGATGCTGACCAGATCCTGATCGACAAACCCACCCAGTGAACGTCTCAAACTTTCGGCCACTTGATCAAGCGATACACCGTCCCCCCCCACTTCGGAAGAGGAGAGGTTATCCGTGGAGGCCTCTTCGATCGACACCTCATTCCCCATCATCGGTTCGGGGGAGCGCACCGGGTCACCAATCTGAATCGGATCAAGCGTCTGCGCCTGGGTTAAGAAAGCATCTGTCAATGTATTGGAGAGAACACGATACTTACCTTCATTCACTGAAGATACCGCATACATAACGACAAAAAAGGCGAACAACAGGGTAATGAAATCGGCATAGGAGACCAGCCAGCGTTCGTGATTTTCATGCTCTTCGTGGCGCTTTCTTCTAGCCATGACAGATGCCTTCAAAAACTCTATGCCAGGAATCTCTGATCAACACATAACCGGATGTTGTTAACCTAAAACTCATCAGCGGTCCCCTAATTCAAGAAGCCTTGCAGCTTCGATTCAATATTGCGAGGGTTCTCCCCTTCCGCAATAGAGACCAATCCCTCTACAACCAACTCCCTATAGTGTGACTTGGCCATCGCCAAGGCCTTTAATTTGCTACCAAACGGCAGCAAGAACAGATTAGCCAACCCGACGCCGTAGATAGTCGCGACAAAAGCGGTCGCGATACCACTCCCCAGCTTGCTTGGATCGGCAAGGTTCTGCATCACGTGGATCAAGCCCATAACCGCGCCGATAATGCCGATAGTCGGTGAATAGCCACCCATTGATTCGAACACACGCGCTGCCTGCAGGTCATGCTGCTCGCCAACCTCGATTTCGACCTCAAGGATATTGCGGATCACTTCAGGCTCGCTGCCATCGACCAGTAACTGCATCCCTTTACGAATAAACAGATCGGACTCTCTCTCCGAGGCGTTCTCCAACCCAAGCAATCCCTCTTTACGGGCAATATTGCTCCAGTTCACCATTTTATTGATCGCCGGTTTGATCTGGTGCTTAGGCGGAAAAAAAACGCTTCCGGCAAGCCGCATTGCATGCATGAATACCGACAACGGTGTCTGCAGCAAAATGGCGCCAATCGTGCCCCCAAATACAATTACCAGGGCCGGGCCATTGAGCAGAGAGGCGATATGCCCTCCTTCCATGGCATTGCCGCCCAAAATGGCCGCTAACGCTATAATGACACCCAATACACTCAGTATATCCATGTCACACCACCTTGGTCAGCATCGGGCCAATGTCACTTAATGCAAACACCCGATCTGAAATCCCCGCCTTTTCAACAGCCTGTGGCATACCGTAGACAACACAACTGGCCTCATCCTGGGACCACACCGATGAGCCACAGCTCTTCAATAGTTGGGCTCCCTGCTTGCCGTCAGCCCCCATACCAGTCAACACCACCGCCAACACAGACGCGGTATAGACTCTGGCTGCCGAACCAAAACTGATATCGACACTCGGTTTGTAGGTCTGGCCTGGCGCGCTCTCTTTAATCTTCACCACGGTGCTGCCACCCCGGGACTCCAGCACCAGTTGCTTACCACCCGGCGCCAGATAGACATGGCCCGGTTTAAGATAGTCACCGCTTTCAGCCTCTTTCACAGTCAAATTGAGCTGACTGTTGAGCCGCTCGGCATAAGCGGGAGTGAACGTAGACGGCATATGCACCACCAATACTACAGGTAGCGGATAATTGGCCGGCAAGTGGGTCAGTACGGATTGAATGGCAACCGGACCACCGGTAGAAGCGCCAATCATGACCAGCTTATAGTTACCCCGGCGCAGCTCGCCACGTGGTTTGGGCGCCACGGGTGCCGTATGCTCATTTACCATCCGCTGGGGCATCGCTGTCATCGGACGTCGGCGTTGTCCCAACGCTTTAACCCGCCGAACCAACGCCCGCGCGGATGCCTGCCGATCAACAGCGTTATCCTGCTGCTTGGGAAGAAAGTCGGCCGCACCCGCATCCAGCGCATCGAGCGTGGCCCGAGCACCTTCATGGGTTAACGAGGAGAACATCAGAATCGATGTTGGCACCTCTTTCATGATATTGCGAACGGCGGTAATGCCATCCATTACCGGCATCTCAACATCCATGGTGATGACATCGGGTTTAAGCCGGCGTGCTTCGCGCAGAGCCGCTACGCCATCGCCGGCAAAACCGACCACTTCGATGCCATCATCGGTTTGTAACATTTGATGGATGCGGCGTCTGAAGAATGCCGAATCATCGACAATAAGGACTTTAACTTTTGCCCGCATCACCATACCGGCATTCACTCATACATCGCTGATAGTTTGAGGTTTTTAATACACTGCAATACCCACATAATCAGCCTCAGTGTATGTCAGTGGGCATATTTACGTATCAAACCCGGAACATCGAGAATCAGTGCAATTTTACCGTCGCCCGTAATCGTCGCACCGGCCATGCCGTCAAGCCCTTGCAGCAATGCACCCAGTGGTTTAATCACCACCTCTTCCTGACCAACCAGATAATCAACCACCAGCCCTACCTGACGGCCGCCAACATTGACCACGACCACGTGACCAATACCTTCCCGCTCGATCACCGCGGAGCGGTCCACCAGCCATTTACGCAAATAGAACAGCGGCAGAGCGCGTTCGCGCACCATGATCGTCAACTGACCATCAACCAGATTGGTACGATCCAGATCCAAATTAAAGATCTCGACCACACTGGCCAGGGGCAGCGCAAACGGCTGTTCGCCAAGAATAACCATCAAGGTTGGCAGAATCGCCAGGGTAAGCGGCAGTTTGATGGTAATCAGACTGCCTTTTCCCAGTTCGGAGTCGATCTCGACAGAACCGTTCATCTGGGCGATGCGGGTTTTCACCACATCCATCCCCACCCCGCGACCAGAAACATCAGATATCTCCGTCTTGGTAGAAAAACCGGCCTGGAAGATCAGGTTATAGCAATCTTTATCGTCAAGACGGGCCGCGGCCTCTTCATCCATCATCCCCTTTTCTACCGCTTTACGCCGTAGCACATTGGGGTCCATACCCTTACCATCATCCCGAATGGAGAGCAGAATATGGTCTCCTTCCTGGGCAGCGGAGAGTATCACTTTACCCTTGCGTGGTTTACCCGCTTTTACGCGATCGTCCGGGGACTCCACCCCATGGTCGACGGCGTTACGCACAAGATGCACCATCGGGTCAGAGAGCGCTTCCACCAGGTTTTTGTCGAGATCGGTATCTTCACCATGCATCTCCAGATCGATCTCTTTTTTCAGGCTTCGGGCGAGGTCGCGAATAACGCGCGGGAAGCGGCCAAAAACCTTCTTGACCGGCTGCATGCGTGTTTTCATCACCGCGTTCTGCAGATCAGCGGTCACCACATCCAGATTGCCCACCGCGTTAGCCACATCTTCATCGCCCAGTTTCGCTTTCAGGGTTGCCAGGCGATTACGCACCAGAACCAGCTCACCCACCATGTTCATGATGTCATCGAGACGCGCCGTATCAACACGAACGGTTGTATCACCCGAGGAGGCTGCCGGTTTCTTTGCATCCTTGTTGGCAGCTTTCTTCGCCGCAGGACGTTCAGCTTTCGGTTTAGATTTGGGTTTGGGTTTAGGCTTTGGCTTGGCCTCTTCAGCAGCAGGCACCGGGGGCGGTTCTGCAACTGCCGTATCACCCGCCGGCCCTGTATCGGTTACACTTTCCGCCCCGGCTGTTTGTGCAGCACCAGGCACTCCGCCAAATTTCCCTTTGCCGTGCAGGTCATCAAGCAGGTTTTCAAACTCTTCTTCGGTGATATCATCACCGGAGGCGGGTGCTTTCGCTTCTACCGTCGGCGCTTTGAATTTTCCCTTACCGTGCAGCTCATCAAGTAGGTGCTCAAACTCCTCTTCCGTGATTTCATCAGAATCCACGTCTGCCGCAGGTGCAGCTTGCTGATCCGCGGACGGCGGCACGCCGCCATGCTTTCCCGGTCCATGCAGTTGGTCAAGCAGGGCTTCAAACTCCTGT
>JAKSCN010000378.1 GCA_022360595.1 Chromatiales bacterium | reverse complement strand
CTCGCCTGCAGATACTTGTCGTAGTACCCGGAGCTCTGTAACAGCGGCTCAATCACTTCAAAGGCAAAGACGCCAATAAGATACCCCAATATACCACCCAATACAGAGGTGATAGTGGTTAACGCCGCCAGATACCACGCCCGTGTTGGGTTGGCCAGCGCCATGGGCGCCAGCATCACATCAGGCGGTATGGGGAAGAATGAAGACTCCGCAAAGCTCAATCCTGCCAAATAACGCGGTGCATGACGATGTTTGGACCAGCGCATCACCCGCTCATAGAGTGCTGAGAACAGAGCCACTACTGCACGCCTCCCAGCAGCGGAACAAAGATCACCTGCTCCAGAATCTCTTTCTCATAGCCCCGATCAGTTTTAATAACACGCACCAACACCTGTTCGGCTTGGGTACCAACTGGCAGAATCATTCGCCCGCCTGTTCTGAGCTGCTCAACCAGCGCCAACGGAATACCTTCAGGCGCGGCCGTCACTAAAATCCCATCAAACGGGGCATACTCTGGCAACCCCATACCACCATCGCTATAGCGCAAACGAATATTACGCAACCGCAACTCTTGAAAGCGACTGCGAGCCTGACGCTGTAACGCTTCAATACGCTCGACACTGTAGACCCGATTCACCAAGCGCGATAACACGGCGGTCTGATACCCAGAGCCTGTACCAATCTCCAGCACGGTATCCAGCGGCCCATCCTCCAACAGCAGCTCGGTCATACGGGCAACGATATAGGGCTGAGAGATGGTCTGGCCATGTCCGATCGGCAGCGCGGTATCTTCGTAAGCGCGGCTGGCCAGTGCCTCCTCCACAAAAATATGCCGGGGCGTATTGCGCACCGCCTCCAGTTCCTTGCGGTCACGAATACCTTCATCCTTCAAACGTTGAATCAAGCGCTCCCGCGTCCGTTGCGAGGTCATACCGATACCGCGATGTAAGGTTCTATTCATCTACTTCAATCCAACCAGCCACTCATCGATCTGATCCAATGCGTTGTATCTGGTCAGATCGACCTGCAGTGGTGTTATCGACACATAACCCTCTTTTACGGCATGAAAGTCTGTACCTGGACCCGCATCCTGCTCGGCACCGGCGGGCCCCACCCAATAGATCTTGCGGCCACGCGGGTCGTTGGTCTCCACCACCGGTTCTGACTTATGTCGATGTCCCAGCCGCGTCACCTTAAAACCTTTGAGCTGATCATAGGGGATGTCGGGCACATTAACGTTGATAATGGTATCTGTCGCCAGCGGCTTGCTCTCTATCTGTTTGACCAATGCAACCGCCACTTTTGCTCCCGTCTCAAAATAGGAAGGGGTGAGTGAGTTCATCGAGATGGCAATGGCCGGCAAACCAAGAAAGCGCCCTTCGGTAGCTGCCGCCACCGTACCCGAGTAGAGCACGTCATCACCCATGTTGGCGCCATCGTTGATCCCCGCAATCACCATATTCGGCTCCTCTTTAAGCAATCCGGTAATGGCGAGGTGAACACAATCGGTCGGCGTCCCGTCGACAAAGACAAAACCGTTATCGGCTTTTTGAGCCCGAATAGGATTATTCAAGGTCAAGGAGTTGCTGGCGCCGCTTCGATTACGATCAGGAGCGACCACTGTGATCTCAGCAATGTCTGACAAGGCTTCAGCCAGGGCTTTTATTCCCGGCGCCTGATAGCCGTCATCGTTACTAATCAGAATTTTCATGCAAACAGACACTCACTCGACCAGCAGTCGGTCATACTAATCATAAACCTGAAACTATACTGGATTTGTTGCGCGCACTCACCCTATACCCCCATTTTTGATCATGCTGCTGGTATACTTCGGGACCATAAAGGTCCAATACGCTATGAGTGAGAAGAAAAAACCGCCACTAACCGAGGAAGATGCACGCCTGTTTCGTCAGGAGGTGGAAGCTGATGCCCAGCTTCAGCACGACAAGGCAGAGCCTTTTCGGCAGCGTCGTAAACCGGTTCCGCTACCGCCCAATCCCGATGTGACTGGCGAAGAGCTGGATGACGATTTCGTCGATATGACTATTGAGACCTCGGATGAACTCACCTTCATGCGCCCCGGTGTGCAGAACCGGCTGTTCCAGGATCTTCGACGGGGCTACATACGTCCCGATGATATGCTCGACCTGCACGGCTTACGGGTGGCGGAAGCACGCCCTATTCTGGCGAAGTTTCTGGCCGAAGCCCGTCGTCACAAGCTGCGCGTCATTCACATCATTCACGGTAAAGGATACGGTTCCGAGGGGCAGCAGCCGATTCTGAAACAGAAGATTAACCAGTGGCTCAGACAGCGCGATGAGGTACTCGCCTTCTGTTCAGCGCCCCGCTTTGATGGCGGCACCGGCGCAGTCTATGTGCTGCTATCTCGAAAAGAGCGTAAAGAGAGCTGGCAGCGTTAGATCACATTACCCCTAACTCAGCCCCGCTCATCCTCTCGATAGTCCAACAACTCACGCAACAGCGCTGTGGCAAAGCTGCCTTTAGGCAGTGTAAAAGAGAGTGTTAACAACTCATCGCCCCACTCCCAGTTCAGCTCACTCACATCAGCACGCAAGCTACGACGTTCCTTCTCCAGACCAAACTTCTCCAGTCCGGCCATCCACTCCTGGTGCCCATTCAACACTTCAGTTTCGAACGCCAGAGCCGCCCCATCAACATCGGGTTTACCCCGCCCCCACAGGGGTGCAGAGGGGTGAATATCCCTCTCCCGGCAGCGACAGTGCAGCTCATCATCCAGCTCCTCAGCAATAAAGCTACTGCGACTCCCCGCCAACAGGCAGCGCTCTCCGGCGATGATTCGGTTCCAGTTACCCGCTCTCACCCGCTCAGCCAACAACTGATTGAACAGCAGCGAACGGGCAGCCGACAGATAGAAACTGCGCTTAGCCCGAGGCACCCGCTTCAATTCGCCCGCAAACAGCGCACGTGCCGATTCGATATTCCTATCCTGATAACCGAAACGCTGTTCACCAAAATAGTTCGGCACACCTTCCGCCTCGATCTGCTCCAGGATCTCCGCCATTCGCTGTCGCTCCCCATCCAGCTCTCGGATACGGATAACAAACTTATTCCCTTTCAAGGCGCCGCGTTTCAGTTTGCGGTTATGCCGCTCGGCAGCCAACACCTGAACTTCATCGGAGTTGAGTGCCGACCAGTCAGGTTCATCCCGTCCAGCCAAGCGCACCGAAAACCACTGCCGGGTCACGGCATAGCGATCCTTCAGGCCGGCAAAGCTCACATCCTTATTGGGTACGTCCGCATGACGCGCCAACTGCTTGGCAACCCAATCGGTATTGGCGCCCGCTTTCTCAATGTGCAACAACACGTGTTCACCTTCACCGCTGGGCTCCACTGAAGAGATCTCCTCAACGATAAAATCAGCCAACTCACGACGAATAACACCGCTGCCCTTAGGTCCGCCAAATGCGCGGGGCAGGCTATCAACACATGACTCTTTCAACGAACTATCCCAGTTGGAACAACACAGAAATCAGGCTTGATTCAAAAGCACAACGGCATAGCAGGCGATACCCTCTTTACGCCCCATGAATCCCATACCTTCGGTGGTGGTGGCTTTCACACTCACAGCAGCGATATCAACACCCATGTCGGCAGCCAGATTGGCGCGCATCTCCTCAATATAAGGCGCCAGTTTCGGCGCCTGCGCTACCAGCGTGACATCGGCATTGCCCAACGACATCCCCATATCATTGAGTTTGTTCATCACTGACCGTAACAGAATACGGCTATCGATACCGGCATAATCGGCGCTGTTGTCCGGGAAGTGTTTACCGATATCCCCCAATGCAGCAGCACCCAGCAGAGCGTCACACAAGGCGTGGATCAGTACATCACCATCGGAGTGAGCAGCCAGGCCCAGCTCATAGGGGATATTAACCCCGCCCAGTATCAGTGCCCGATCAGGGGCAAATTTGTGGGCATCATAGCCCTGTCCTATACGCATCGATAACCTTACAAATTGAATCTATTCTTTTCTAAGTATTCTACTAACTTTTTATTAACTCTGTACGCCTGGAAAATACCAGAGTGGAAAAGTGGTTTTATACCATCGCACGTAGCACCCATTAGGAGGGAGACCTGCCATGCCAATCATGCCACGCCCAGACCCGCAGGCTACTGAAAGTAGCCAGCTCCCCGAAGGCTTCAATGAATGGACCGAAGAGAAAGCCTTAGCCCTTGCTGCTGAAGAAGGCATCACCATGACCGAAGAACACTGGCAAGTAATCCACTTTATCCGCAACCATTGTAAAGAGAATGGCACCTCATGTAGCGCGCGGCTGTTACTGAAGGCTATTACTCACCACTTCAAGGAAGAGGGCGGAAAACGTTACCTTTACACCCTATTTCCACGGGGGCCCGTGGTACAAGCCTGCAAAATTGCCTGTATCCCACTTCCGGCCTACGCTTTGGATCTCTCTTTCGGCAGCGTCCACTAGCCGACTAACAGACATAGTTCAGAGCCCTGCGGGGCTCTGGATTACTCCATAACACTTTGGCTCAAATAATACTCGGCCAGAGGAAGATCCTCTGGACGGGTAATCTTAATATTATCTACCGCTCCTTCGACCAATCGCGGGTGGTACCCAGCCATCTCCATGGCACTCGCCTCATCCGTCACCACTGCACCCTTTTCCAATGCAGCCACTAGTGCAGCACGCAGTTGCTGCAGACGAAACATCTGGGGGGTGAAGGCCCGCCATAAACGCTCTCGCGGCACCGTCTTCTCAATGGTATCACCAGCGGCACCCGCCTGTTTCACCGTATCGTGTACAGGTACTGCCAGAATACCGCCCACACCACTCGCCTGGGACTCTGCAATCAGCTTATCGATATCACCAGGTCGCAAACAGGGACGTGCAGCATCGTGCACCAACACCCAATCATCTTCAGCGGCAACATCGGTCAATCTGTTGAGGCCGCTTAACACCGAATCACAGCGCTCTCTACCGCCGTCGGCCAATAGAATTTTTGGCACTTTTGCTATTGGGAGCTGTGGCCAGTACGGATCCCCTTCGGATAGCGCGACACAGACCCCTGCAATCTGTGGATGGGTCAGCAATCTGTCGAGCGTGTGCTCAATGACTGTCTTACCCGCAAGCTGCAGATATTGCTTGGGCGTATTGCCCCCCATTCTGCGACCAACCCCGGCAGCAGGAACCACCGCCCAACATCTCGGTTGCGCATTCACTGCTGTTTCTCTCGATGCTCGTCGGCAGGCTTTTCGATAATCTGATAGAAGGTCTCATTTTCCCGAATCATGCCAAGCTCATTCCGGGCACGGGCCTCGATCGCCTCCACCCCTTTTTTCAGATCATCAACCTCTGCCTGCAAGGCGCGGTTACGCTGCTCCAAACGTTCCAACTCCTCACGCTGAGCGGCAATCTCCCGCTTCAGAGAATAGACCTCCGCCAGACTCCCCTCACCTACCCAGAGGCGGTACTGGAGCACCAAAAGCAAGATAAGAAGAAAAGCCGTGAGCAGTCGCATGAATTGAATTTGTCTGATTCCCTGTAGCTAAAAGGGCGTGAAGATACGGCCGGCTACACCCACCGCCACTTCACGCCCTAGCATCATATACCTCTACCAGAGTAGAGAATGACAATTGCTGTTACAGTCCTTTAAAGGCACCCTTGCCGGCATAGACCGCTTCATCACCCAACTGATCTTCAATACGCATCAGTTGGTTGTACTTGGCAACACGGTCAGAACGGGAGAGCGAGCCGGTCTTGATCTGACCGGTGTTGGCTGCAACCACCAGATCGGCAATGGTCGTATCTTCCGTCTCACCGGAGCGGTGTGAAACAACCGCGGTATAACCCGCATCGTGAGCCATCTGGATCGCTTCCATGGTCTCGGTCAGTGTACCAATCTGGTTGAACTTGATCAGAATGGAGTTGGCAATATTTTTCTCGATGCCCTCCGCCAGAATCTTGGTATTGGTGACAAACAGATCATCACCGACCAACTGAATGCGTGAACCCAGTTTTTCAGTCAGCAGTTTCCAACCATCCCAATCGCCTTCGTCCATACCGTCTTCAATGGTGATAATGGGGTATTGGTCGACCCAGTTGGTCAGGTAATCGGCGAACTCTTCCGAGGTAAACCTCTTGCCTTCGGAGGCGAGGTCGTAGAGACCATCTTT
>JAKSCN010000515.1 GCA_022360595.1 Chromatiales bacterium | reverse complement strand
TATAAGTAATATGTGAGAAGACGATCAACCGTGTATTCGCCGTTACGGCATCTGCAAAAACTTGCACAAAGTCATCTTCGCTTACCGGAAATACCGGTATCTCCAACTCCCGGACAATCACACCTGATCGTTCAGCCAGAATACTTAACGGAGAAGTGGCCGCCACATGCTCATGGTGGGTCATGAGCACTTCATCACCTGGCTGCAAATTGAGCCCTCCCAAGATTGTGCACATACCATCCGTGGTATTGCGCGAAAGCACTATCTCACCCGCATCAGCCCCAAACTGCCCGGCAATAGCGTCCGCCATTTCGGTTGTATAGGGCCAGTCACCAAACTGATCACCCATATCCCAAGGATCTTTGGCCACCAAATGGTTATTTTTCCGATAGCTATTTAACACCTTTCTGGGTGTTGAGCCTGTAGTCCCAACATTCATATAGACCTTACGTCGGTCCAAAACAAACTCTGACCGTATGCGTCGCCAAAAACGGTGATCGGTGTAGTCTACAGCGTGATGATCGGCATCGACTGCCTTGGCATACTCGGGAAAAAGAGATAAAGCACTCCCTGCTAAGGCTGTTTTACCAAGGGTGCGTAAAAAATCTCTTCTATCTATTTCATTGCTGTTGTCTATGTGCTTGGTCATCTATACATTCTCCTTTGCTTCCATGGTGACTCTGTTTCAGAGTGGAACTGAAATATCCCCAGAACAGACACTATCCTAAATAGCGTTGATTCTCATCGCACTGCGTTGAGTCAAATAACTCCGGTAAAACACCTTTTAACATGTCTACTGCGAACCGTGAACAGGGCCCCGATGAACAGCTAACGGCGCCAAATAGCGAATAGTCTCATACCGATCAATCCGCCCATCCATTTATCGACGTAAACCGCCAAGATGGAGGGGTGATCCGAAAAACATCATTTAGCCATCGCCCTGCCTGATTCCCATATCATCACTACTGAATATGGGATAATATTCGCCAGTCAAATCTGTTTATACTAGGACCTGATTAGTACTCACAGGCTCTAACAACATAGAGTCACTTAGCAAGAACCAAGGAATTATCCATGCAAATCACTAAATACAAAGCTGTCGTTATCAACTATGTGGCGCGTGACGACAACGGTGAAGTCATCGACAGTTCTGATATAGATGGCCCGATACGCTATATCCACGGCATGGAAGATTTGATTCCTGGACTGGAAAATGCACTGGAGGGACATACGGTTGGAGACAAGATGCAGGTCTATGTTGCGAAAGAAGACGCCTATGGCGATCGTGACGAGTCTCTGGTCGACGAGGTCCCACTGGAGAACTTTCCGGGTATCGATCAGATTGAACCGGGTATGAACTTCCAGACTGAAATGGAAGACGGGTCACCCTTTATTGTCACTGTCACTCAGGTTACTGACACTCATGTGACTGTTGATGGCAATCACCCCTTCGCCGGCAAGAACCTCAATTTTGATCTAGAGATCATTGAAGTGCGTGACGCCAGCTCAGAGGAGATCGAACATGGCCATGTACATAGTGATGATGACCACCACCATATCCATTGATTGATAGCAATAGGGGGTGATACCCCTATTGTTTGGGGTCTGTTAACACTAATTTGATCATCACTGTTGGACCATCGCCCAGCAGTGTTAACAGGCCCTAGCTCTGACGTTTTGGAACTTCGGCCAGAGTACGCAGCAGCAATTGCCAAAAACGTCCCACTGAGGGTATATGCACACGCTCATCGGGTGAGTGGGGAAAAGAGATGGTTGGCCCAAAAGAGATCATATCCCAGTGGGGATAGGTAGCCCCCAAAATACCGCACTCCAGCCCTGCATGAATGCCGCCCACCACGACCTCATCATCAAAACAGTGGCGATACGCCTCCTGAACCGTTTTTAGGGCCGCTGACTCCACATTGGGCTGCCAGCCCGGATACTTACCATCAATGGTGGATTGAGCCCCCATGAGATCGAATAATCCTTTAATGGAGAGACAAGTCTCATCGAGCGCTGTATCAACCATGCTTCGGCTCAGGTTAAACACCTCAATCCGGCCTTGCCGCACGTTGACTATCGCAAGGTTGGTCGATGTCTCCACCATCCCGGGCATGACATCACTCATCCGCAAAGGTCCATGAGGACAGGCACAGACTGCACTGATCAACTGCTGCTGGCTACCCCAGTTCATCACCTGCTGCGGCAATGGCGCTGGCTGACACTCGATTTTAAGCCCCTCTTCCACTTGCTGAAGTTCAGCCAAGCATTCAGCGTAAGCTTCCGATACAAAATTCTCGAATTGTTCCCCAGCCTCCTCTGGCAGGCACACTACAGCGAACGCCTCGCGTGGGATTGCATTACGCATATTGCCACCGGCAATCTCGGTAATCTTTAGCCCAAAACAGTCCGCACCCGTGCGCAACAAGCGAAACAGCAACTTATTGGCATTGCCGCGTCCTCTGTGGATATCCACACCGGAATGCCCCCCCTTTAAACCACTGACCGACAGCCTGAAGGCTTTCATCCCGGAATCTATCGACTCCAACCTATAGGTGTGACGGGTATTAACATTAGCTCCGCCCGCGCAGCAGATTGAGAGCACCCCCTCCTCTTCGGAGTCCATATTGATCAACATTCCACCCTGCAATAACCCGGGTTTTAAACCGAATGCGCCGCCCATGCCATCCTCTTCATTGGCCGTGAACAGCGCCTCAATCGGACCATGTTTTATATCCTTCGACTCCAACACAGCCAACGCGGCAGCAACACCAATACCGTTGTCGGCGCCCAAGGTTGTATCCTCCGCCGTCACCCAATCACCTTCGAGAACCGTCTTGATCGGATCACGCGCAAAATCGTGCTCAACTCCGCTGTTCGCTTGGGGCACCATATCCAGATGCCCCTGCAGGATCACTCCGACACGATCCTCCATCCCTTTGGTCGCCGGTTTACGAACAATCACATTGCCAACTTCATCCCTGACTACCTCAAGCCCCGAACGTTCTCCCAACGCCATTACGTACTGCTGCACCGCAGTTTCATGATGGGATGGACGAGGAATGGAGGTTAACTGGTGAAATTGATTCCACAATGGCGTGGGTTCGAGCTCGGCAATGGTTCGGTTTATCTGCATAAAAATAGACGCCTGAAGTATCGAAAAAGCTGGCCGAATTATCAGCGATTTTGAACAGCAGATACAGTGTTTGCCGGGGAAACCCCAACTAAATACAGCGACAGATCACCATACCGATGGTAAAAGCGTGCTAGAGTGTTAGCCATAAGAAATTTACGGAGTATCGAAATGAGAGCCTTTATTTCAACACTATTATTGATGTTACTGTTTGTTCAGAGCAGCTTTGCCGAGTCAGTGCAAAACCAGACACCAGCGCCGGTCGAGCAGAGGGAGATAGGCTCATCAAACACCCAACCAGCACCGAGCATGTCTGAACAGATAATCGATAAGAGCAAAGAGGTTGGTAACACGGTTGTTGAAACCTCCAAAGAGGCCTACGCAGCCACCAAAAAGAAAAGCGGAGAAGTTGCTGACGCTGTGGTTGAAGCCTCGAAAAATATCTGGGAAAAAACCAAAGAGATTACCCGACAAGGGGTAGACAAATCGAAGGAGATCGGGTCCGCTGTTGTCGATAAATCAAAGGAG
>JAKSCN010000441.1 GCA_022360595.1 Chromatiales bacterium | reverse complement strand
TGGCCCATGGCAGTGTCAAGAACCGCCTGCCTGAACGCTCCGAAGCCTTCAACGAAATCGCTGATGATCGCGCCGAAACCGCCCGACTCGACTACCTGGCTCTGGGTGACTGGCACGGCACTTTGGAGATCGCCCCACATACCTGGTATGCGGGTACCCCGGAACCGGACCGTTTCCGCAATAATCAGCCGGGCAATCTGCTGGAGGTGACCTTGCCAGAGCCGGGTGCAACTCCCACTGTCGAGATTATCACCTGCGGCCACTTCTGCTGGACGCTGCTGGAGATTGCCCTCTATGCAGGCAGTGACATCGATGCCCTGGAACAGCAGCTCGCGGCTCTATCCAACCCAGCCCAACAAATTGTGCGGCTGCGGCTTTCGGGCAGCGTTGATCTGGCCAGTCGCTCTCGGCTCAATGAGCTGTTCAACCACTGGCAAGCGCGCTTCCATCACCTGGAGTGTCAGGACGAGGCGCTTCACAGTCAACCCAGCGACAACGACCTGGAACAGCTCGCTACTCAGGGTTTTGTCACCCAAGCGTTCGAGCGCTTACGGCAACTGGCCACTCAACCGAACGATCCACAAAGCACCACCGCCCAGCGTGCACTGCAGATTCTCTACCAACAGCAGCAAAAACTGGAGCAGTCCAAATGAGGCTGCAGCGGGTTGAGCTCCACAATTTCCGGCAGTTCGATCAAACACTGCTGATCGAACATTTCGACGCCCAGTTCAATCTGATCTGCGGCGACAACGAGGCAGGCAAATCAACGCTGCTGCTGGCCATTCAGGCTGCACTGTTTGAGCGTTATGACCGTGGCGCGGGTGAACGCCTGCGCCCCTATCAAGCCAGTGTCAGCCCAGAGATCAAGCTCGACTTCTCTTTGGCTGACAAAACCTATCAACTGCATAAAGTTTTCTCAAAGCGTAGCGATAAACTGGCCCAGCTCAACTGCTCAGACGGCCAACGCTGGGAAGGCCCTGCAGCCGAAGATCAACTGCAGCAGTTGTTGGGCTTTTCTCGACCTACACGGGGTGAGACCAAGCCTGAGCTGCAGGGGATACCTGGCCTACTCTGGGTTACACAAACCACCGCCTTTCAACCGATCAGACAGACCAACGACACTCAGAGCCGCCTGCAAACCACCTTGGATCAGGAGATCGATGAGCTGCTGGGCGGCGAAAGCGGTCAACAACTGCTCGACACTATTGAGCAGCAGCTCAGCGAATATTTAGGGCGGTCAGGAAAACCGGTCGGTGACTATAAGAAGTTACTCGATAATGAAGCCGAATTGGCCGAGAGGCGGACCTCTGTCGAGCAGCAGTTAAGCGATTACAACAACCTGATCGACCGCCTGCAACAGCTGCAGGAGCGGCAAAACCGCCATACCCAGGAGCAGAGTCTAAAACATGCTAAGCAGCAACTGATCGAAGCACAGCAAGAAGCAGGCAATGTGGAGCGTCTCCGGAAACAGCTCGACGA
>JAKSCN010000572.1 GCA_022360595.1 Chromatiales bacterium | reverse complement strand
TGGTAGCCCACTTCAACGGCGTCGTAGTAAGGGACAGCCTTGAATGTCCAGATGGCGCCTATCATCTCATCGGATTTGTTGGTGATCAGGTACTTCTCTAAGCTATCGGTGATAAAACCGTGCTCTGCAAAGTCCTTCTTGAACTTTGCTTCAGAGATCATTTTCATCGGCAGGAAATCGCCCAAGATGTCGATGTCACGTATTAGCAAAAACAGCTCGGGCAGGTCAGCCTCCATGACAGTTCTGATAGTGATATTTTTACCTTTTAACATGATCAGTCTACTCAGTGGTTGGGTTCGACCTCCATGCCGAGCTCTTTAATTTTACGTGTCAGGGTATTTCGCCCCCATCCCAATAGCTTAGCTGCATCCTGACGCCTGCCTCCAGTTTTTTCCAGGGCAGCCTCAATCATCAGGCGCTCAAAGGCGGGTAAGGCGTCATCGAGAAGATTCTGCTTGCCACGCTGTAGTTCAGTGCGGGCCCACTCGCGCAGATTACTCTGCCAGTTACCATCGATGGAGGGGCTCTCTTCACTCTCTCGCAACTCTGGAGGGAGATCCTCAATATGCACTGCCTGGCTGGAGGCCATCACTGTCAGCCAGCGGGCAGTATTTTCGAGTTGGCGGACATTACCGGGCCAGTCGAGCCGCTCAAGCTCGGCTATTGTCTCCGGCAGCAGTGCTTTGGCTTCCACACCCAATTCCGCCGCTGCACTAGTGAGAAAGTGGGCCATCAATAGGCCGATATCTTGCCTGCGCTCTCGTAGTGATGGAATATGAATACGAATCACATTGAGACGATGGAAGAGATCCTCACGAAAACGCCCCTCTTTAACCAGTTTTTCCAGGTTTTGATGGGTTGCCGCAATAATACGTACATCCACTTTTACCGGTTCATGACCACCAACCCGGTAGAACTCACCATCCGCCAGCACACGCAGTAGGCGCGTCTGCAGTTCAGCGGGCATGTCACCAATCTCATCCAGAAAGAGCGCACCACCGTCCGCTTGCTCAAAGCGGCCAATACGGCGGTTCTGGGCACCAGTAAACGCACCACGTTCATGGCCAAATAGTTCTGATTCCATCAGATCTTTCGGAATCGCGGCCATGTTCAGAGCGATAAAGGGTTTATCGGCCCTAGGGCTATGGCGATGCAATGCATGAGCGACCAACTCTTTACCCGTGCCGGATTCACCATTGATCAGCACGGTGATATTGGAGCGCGCCAGTCGGCCGATGGCGCGGAATACCTCCTGCATCGCCGGCGCTTCACCGATTATCTCCGGCGTGTCGGTTTCACTCACATTGGCTGTGTTCTCTGTATCCTGACTCTTGCGGCAGGCCCGGGTCACCTGCTCTACCGCTTCATCGATATCGAATGGTTTGGGCAGATATTCAAACGCTCCCCCGTGAAAAGCGGCTACTGCGCTATCCAGATCTGAATGGGCAGTCATGATAATCACCGGCAGTTCGGGGTACTCCTCGGTAACCCGGCTAAGCAACGACAGCCCGTTCATACCCGGCATACGCACATCCGAGAGTAAAACATCCGGCCGCTCTCTGATAAGCGCCGTCAGTACGCCGTCGGCATCCGGGAAACAGGTAACTTCCATATCGGCTTTTTGCAGAGCCTTCTCTAACACCCAGCGGATAGAGCGATCATCATCGACCACCCAAACTCTATTAGTCCTTTGCATTGGTGCACTCCACGGGCAACATCACGTAAAACATTGTTTCACCCGGCTTGCTGTTACATTCGATCAGACCACCATGTTGGTTGATCATCGACTGGGCTATGGAGAGTCCCAAGCCGGTTCCTCCGTCACTGGCGGTCACCATCGGATAGAAGAGCTTCTCGATAATCTGTTCAGGAATACCCGGTCCGTTATCTTCAATGCTGATCTGCACTACCAGCTTGTGACGGATATTGCCGATGGTGAATTGGCGCAAGATGCGGGTCTTCAGTTTGATCCAGCCATCAGCCTGATCACTGATGGCATGCGCCGCATTGCGGGCGATATTGAGCAGGGCCTGGATAATCCGGTCACTATCGACGTGAACCTCGGGAATACTTGGATCATAATCACGGATGATCCGCACTGTGCCCCCGGACTCCGCAAGCACCAGATTTCGCACTCGCTCCAGCATGGTGTGAACATTGACGCTGGCGATATCGGGCAGTTTGTTTGGCCCCAGCATGCGATCGACCAGTGACTGCAGCCGATCCGCCTCATCGATAATAATCTGGGTATACTCACTCAACGCCAGATCACTCAGCTCCTTCTCTAACAGTTGAGCTGCTCCGCGCAAACCACCCAGTGGGTTTTTGATCTCATGCGCCAACCCACGAATCAGATCCCGCGCCGCCTCCTGCTGGGAGAGCAGATGCTCTTCCCGGCTGATCCGTACATGCCGATCGATCTGCTGAATCTCCACCAGCACACCTGAGGCCTGGTCACTATCTTGTATGGGAATAATGGTGCAGTCGACAATTACCTGACTTTGATCCGGCAACATCAGGCTAAGCTGACGTTCAGTGATGGCATGGCCGGAATTAACGGCTTTGGCAAGATTGTGTTCAGCATCGCCGCTGGGGCAGAACAGCAGCTCACCAACACCCTGCCCCAGAAGGTGGCGGGCGCTGGCAGCAAACAGCATCTCGGCGGCTGGGTTCATAAACTGCAACCGATATTCCGCATCGAATAGCAGCACGGCACTGCTGAGGTTATCGATAATCCGCCGCAGATCTGTTTGACGTGTCATGATCTGATTATTCATGCTCAAAAGAGAGTGCAAAAACCGCACCAAACTATCCATTGAGCGGGTAGAAGTACTGAACATCCGTAACCATCCACTGTTACAAGCC
Organism: Chromatiales bacterium; assembly: GCA_022360595.1. Lineage (GTDB taxonomy): Bacteria > Pseudomonadota > Gammaproteobacteria > Chromatiales > Chromatiaceae > BM503. The sequence goes on along the minus strand of JAKSCN010000572.1, from coordinate 7,025 downwards.
GTTTAGCCACCACTCCCCATAGCTGTATAAAGCCCACTATGCACCATAATGGTGCATAGTGGCTAGTAGATCAAGAATTATTGAAACCCTGCCAGGGCCGTTAGCACCAATTAATTACTCGGTGTGAAGTTGGGGGTAAATGAGGGTGTGAAATTGGGTGCTGTATTCGATGGTGTAAAGCTTCCACCCGGCTCAAAGTTTGGATCAAAGGGGCCTTGTGGCGCAGGTTGTGAGGGTGAGTCATCAGCATCAGTCCCATCACCATCTGATCCATCACCATCTGATCCATCACCGTCCGAGCCGTCGCCATCAGATCCATCGCCATCTGACCCATCGTCGTTCGAATCACCATTATCTGATCCGTCGCCATTGGAATCATCACCGCTGTTATTTCTTCTATCGCGGAAAATTTTCGAAACCGCTTGAACATAAAAGATGATCTCATCAGAGCGAATTTTCTCTACACCATTACCGTCAACCACCGTGACGTAGAGTGTATGAGTACCACGGTAGACATTCTTCAATTTGATTCGGCCGGTTTTCAACCCACTGGCAACCTCACTATCATCCAGATAGACGCGGAATTTATGCCCCCGCTGCAATCGTGGCGTGACCGAAAAAGAGGCGGAAACCTCGCCATTGTTGCTACGCACTGTCCCATCATTCTTGGGTTTATTGATACGCAGTGACCGATAAGGTACTTCCGCTTCCTCCGCGGCTTCGTCCAATTCACGCTCAAAGGTATTTCGACGACGCTCCACCTCACTGGGTGAATAGATAGTCGGTTCGCTCAGCTCCACTTCACTGGCGCCTGGTGTGGGTTGATCGGAGAAGTGAATATTTCCCTGCTCATCCACCCACTTATAAATGCCTGCATAAGCGGGTGATACAACCCACAGAGAGAGGAATAAAATTAGGTATTTCATGCTCTTGAGCATAGAACAACTACCTCTGGACAACAACCAATAAGCGGATCAACTGAGTCAATCTGCCGATAAATGCACAAAACTTATCATTTATGCGGTTAACTGGCCATTTCATTATAGCCGGGCACAAAAAAGCGCCCCGCAGGGCGCTTCTTAAAGCAGCTTAATCGCAAGCGATTAGAGGCTGTAGTACATGTCGAACTCAACGGGGTGAGTGGTCATGCGCAGGCGCGTAACCTCTTCCATCTTCAGGGCGATGAAACCATCGATCAGGTCATCACTGAAGACACCGCCGGCTGTCAGAAATTCACGATCTGCATCCAGGGCTTCCAGAGCCTGATCCAGGCTGTGGCAAACGGTTGGGATATTGGCCGCCTCTTCCGCAGGCAGGTCATACAGATCTTTATCCATCGCTTCACCTGGGTGGATTTTGTTCTGGATACCGTCCAGACCAGCCATCAACATCGCAGCGAAAGCGAGGTACGGGTTGGCTGTTGGATCAGGGAAGCGAACCTCTACACGACGGCCTTTCGGGCTGGAGACGAAAGGAATGCGGATAGAAGCGGAACGGTTACGTGCTGAGTAAGCCAGCATAACAGGCGCTTCGAAGCCAGGTACCAGACGCTTGTACGAGTTGGTAGAAGAGTTGGTAAAGGCGTTCAGTGCACGGGCGTGCTTGATGATACCGCCAATGTAGTACAGGGCAGTTTCAGACAGGCCACCGTACTGATCGCCAGCGAACAGGTTTTCACCATTCTTGGCCAGTGACTGATGCACGTGCATGCCGGAGCCGTTATCGCCAACCAGTGGTTTCGGCATGAAGGTAGCTGTCTTACCGTAGGCGTGAGCAACGTTCCAGGTGACATATTTCTGTACCTGAACCCAGTCAGCACGCTCAACCAGAGTGCTAAAGCGGGTGCCGATTTCACACTGACCGGCAGTGGCCACTTCATGATGGTGTACTTCAACAGGTACGCCCATCTCTTCCATAGTCAGACACATAGCACCACGGATATCATGCAGAGAGTCAACTGGAGGAACGGGGAAGTAACCACCTTTAACGGTAGGACGGTGACCGATGTTGCCATCTTCATAGACGCGCTCGGAGTTCCAGTCAGCTTCTTCTGAATCAATTTTGACCATACAGCCACTCATGTCGGCGCTCCAACGAACATCGTCCATGATGAAGAATTCAGGCTCAGGACCGAAAAAAGCAGTATCAGCAATGCCGGTAGACTGCAGGTAAGCTTCTGCGCGCTTGGCAACAGAGCGAGGATCACGCTCGTAACCTTCCATGGTGGAAGGCTCAAGGATGTCACAACGCAGATTCAGGGTGACTTCGTCAGTGAAAGGATCGAGTACCGCGGAGCCTGCATCAGGCATCAGGATCATGTCGGATTCATTAATGCCTTTCCAACCGGCGATAGAGGAACCATCGAACATCTTGCCGTCGGTGAACATGTCTTCTTCTACTTCGTGTGCAGGCAGAGTTACATGCTGCTCTTTACCGCGGGTATCAGTGAAGCGAAGATCTACAAACTTCACATCGTTGTCTTTCATCATTTTCAGGACTTTAGAGGCCATGATGTTCTCCAGCTAAATTTTGTTGGGTTGTTACTGCCGAAACAGTATTCCTACATTTCGGTATTCAAAAATCCATCGCTGTTGGTGGCGTTAGATGTATGGCATCTGTAATAGCAGAAAGCGTGCCACTGTGCTCAACAGCTTATTAATAGTAGGGCTATTTTGCTATTTTTCTGGCCGTTATGCGAGTCTGAATAGAAAAATCATTTGTTTTCAATTCTTTACTATCCTACTCTGTGGTTATCCCAGATTAGATCCCGGTGGCTACCCGATCTCTCAGAATGGAGTGCTGACAGCGGCGCCAAGATAGATGCACTATTATCGGGCAGCATTATCCTGGAACGCACCATATTAGTGCGCTACCCGAAATAAACCCGTACTTCACCAAACTCGCTATAAGGCTCCAGCGCTTCTTGCAGGGTGCCGGTCAACACCGCAGTCTGCTCCATGTCGGTAAAGGTGGCGAGCGGAAAATAGACATCTACATCAACCTGCCCATCCAAATAGTGGAACAGTAGCCGATTTCTCTCCGCTGCCACGGGCACCCCTTGCCACGCCTCGGTCAGAATCGACTCGGCATCGGCCCGCAGCGGTAAACCTTTGCTGGGTGGTGAAATCTCATCATCTTCTGGGTCGATATGGACGGTAACATCGGTAATTTCATCGAAATCTTCACGCAACCGATCAATTACAGTCTGGCCAATCAAATGCCCTTCCGAAACACTCAGCCACGGCTGTGACAGCAATACATGCACATCTACCGACGCTTCGCCTCCCAATTTGCGGGTACGCAGCATATGCACCGCTTCGACACCGCCAATGGATAGAATCGTCTTGGTAATCTTGGCAACCTGGTCTTCATCCAGCCCGGCATCAACCAGTTCCTGAAAGGCGGGCCAGCCCACCTCCCAGCCTATGTGGCCAATCATCAGCGCCACGGCAATAGCCGCAATGGCATCCAGATAGGGTAGACCGGCCAACGTGCCAACAACCCCAATCAACACCACAATGGAGGAGACAGCATCAGAGCGATGATGCCAGGCATTGGCCTTGAGCATATCCGACTTGATCTGGCGGGCTGCCCGATTGGTATAGTGATATAGCCCTTCATTGGCCAACACTGAAAAAAGCGCTACATAGACCGCCAGAGTGGTCGGCTGAAGGAGCTCTTCAGGAGAAAAAAGCCGCTCCACCGCATCCCAGCAGATACCGACAGCAACCAACCCAAGCAGTACCCCCAGACCCATTGTCGCCGCGGTTTCGAAGCGCCCATGGCCATAGGGATGCGCCTCATCAGGACCACGATGGGAGTGACGGGCCGCTATCAATACCAAGGCATCGGAGAAGAGATCTGAAAAGGAGTGGATACCGTCGGCAATCAGCGACTGGGACTGGGCGATAAAGCCGAAAATGGTTTTCGACAACGCCAAGATAATATTGACGATAGCGCCAACCAGTGTGACACGTTGGGTAACCTGCAGGCGAACTTGAGCGCGGTCTTCGACTACTTCAGACACGGGGTGACTACTCCTCTCCTATCTCCACCACCACGATATACTCGTCATCCTGGCTGCGTGTTTCCAACACTTTGTGACCATTGATTCTACACCAGGCGGGAATATCATTCAGCGCGCCAGGATCGGTACAGATCGCCTCCAACACCGTGCCGGGCGCCAGCTCCTTGGCTCTATCCTGTACCCGAATAACGGGCATCGGGCAGAGTAGTCTACGCGCATCAACGATCACTTTGCTCATAGATGCCACTCCTCGGGAATCTCACTTGGCGACAGGGGTTTCACCGCCACCTGCTCAACATTACCTTCTCTATCGGTAATCTCCAACTCCACCTGCTCGGCCATTTTACCCTGACTGTAGCGGGCCACCAGTTGGGCAGCCAGATAAAGATCATCCGAGCTGACCTCGCCATCCACCAAAGCCAACGGCCCGGCGTGACTGGTGGTTTTGATGCTGACGAACTGCTTACGATAACCCTGCAGGAAATTGCCCTCTCCCTCTTCACGGGAGATGATCACCTTGAAATTAGGCCGTGGGCGCATGTGGCGTCCCACCTTCAACAGCATGATGTCATCCATTTCATACTGCTTGCTGCCGCGCGCTTCCCACAGATCAGCCAGCTTGGACGAGTACTGGGCATCGGTGAGAAAACAGCAGCCACCGGCCGGTTGCGCGTAGTCTTCGATCTGAAACTGTTTGGCCAGGGCCATCTGCGGCTTACGGGTGCGACCGCTGAAATCATGCAGTGCATCACGCTTGACCCAGCCTTCACGCTCCGGCTTGGTTTCGGGGAGATTCTTGGCGCAGAGCGGACGCAGCAGCAGCTCATCAGCCCCCGATTCACGCGATACCACCGGCATGGTGTCCTTGCGTTGAGACATGGGCCGCTGGCCGATCACCTCACCGGTGATAATAAAGTCGAAACCGTTCTCCGCAATCCACTCCTTGGCCTTCTGCACCATAAAAATTTTGCAATCCAAACAGGGATTTAGATTTGCCCCGTACCCATGTTTAGGGTTAAAGACCACCTGCTTGTACTCTTCAACAATATCGATAATATGCAGCTTGATACCCAACTGCTCAGCCACCCAAAGGGCGTTATTGCGCTTGGGTTTCGCCTTGTCCTTCTTGCGAATGGCGTGGGTGTGGCCTTCAACACAGAAGCCGGTAAAAAAATTGATGCCCTCAACGTGCACTCCCTGCTCCTGAATCACTTTTGCGGCTAGCAGTGAATCGAGACCACCGGAGATTAGCGCTACGGCCTTGATTTGTTTGGTCATGATTAAAAAATAGGTCAGAAACTGACGGGAAGTGGAAATTGGCCCGAATTATACGCCAGAGCTGTAACGGTAAAAAGATACAGATGCCAGGGCCTGCTAACACCCACCTGATCATCACTCAAGTGTTAACCGCCCCCGGACTCACAGAAACCGCGGATCAGCGCAGAAACCTTGATCTACAGCGATCCTGCCCTATAGTATAAATTGAATTTAACTAATATAAATACAATATATAGGGGTTACTCGTGTCTTCAGAGATTGTATTTCACATCACATCGGCGGCGGGAATACAACTACGGATAGTTCAACGGCTAAAACAGATCGGCATCACCACCACCAAACGAACATTAAAAACAGATTCGGCAGACGAAAACCGCTACCTGGTGCTGGAGGTGTATGGCGCCGAGGCCAGCGATGAGGCAATCTGGAACCAAGTCAAAGAGATTCCCGGCATACTCGCCCTGGTAAAGGATGAGTCCACGGTTGAATCCGAGCAACCACCCCCCAAATCAGCGGCCCCTGCTCCACCCAAAGAGGAGACCATCGACCCCGAAGCCGGTGATACCGAAATCCGCGACCGCATGTTGATCTTCTCTCTGCTGAGCCGCTATCCCGGGATTGATGGACGCTTCAATGAGATTATCTCTGGCATCCCCCCCGAAAACCGCAACGTCCGCGCTTATCAGTTGGGCCGTGGTTTTGGTGTCTACCTGGCTCGACAGATAAAGCCCAAACAGGCGATCAACAACCTCTCCGACGCCATCAGCCATCTACTGATTCCTGCCATCTCCCCCATGGCCGGCCTACAGATGGACGGTAACCGCCTGATCATGCACAGCAACCAGATCGATCTGCGTGGTCGCGACCACATCACCGAAACCTGCGATTTTCTGAAGGGCACTATCCGTGGCCTGTTGAAGGCGATAGAGCTGGACAACGGCCTGGTTGATAACAACTGTTGTGCCGCCGACGGGGGAGATAACTGCCTTTTCCTATTCAATATGGATTAATCCGTGGTTTCATACCTTTATTAATAGCAATCTGCAAAACTTCACCACCCTTTAACACTCACCCGCTAGGGTTGGCCTTTCTTCACCGCAAAGCGATATAATCGCGGATTGATTTCTCTTTAGGGGACTCCGATTCATCATCGTATGATCCGGGACGCCTTAGATATAGGACCTTGACCTTGAGTATGAGCAACAGCAGTAACAACCCGGATGTCTCCACATTTCAGGGGCTGATCTTCGCGCTTGAACAGTATTGGGCACAACAGGGGTGCGTCATTCTGCAGCCCTACGACATGGAGATGGGCGCTGGTACTTTCCATACCGCCACCTTTCTGCGCTCCATCGGCCCGGAACCCTGGAACGCCGCCTATGTACAGCCTTCACGCCGACCGACGGACGGCCGCTACGGGGAGAACCCCAACCGCCTGCAGCACTACTACCAGTATCAGGTGGTCATGAAGCCGTCACCGCTGAATATCCAGGAGCTCTACCTGGGTTCGCTCAAAATGCTCGGCCTCGATCCGTTGGAGCACGATATTCGCTTTGTGGAAGATAACTGGGAATCGCCCACGCTGGGCGCCTGGGGTCTTGGCTGGGAGGTGTGGCTGAACGGGATGGAGATCACCCAGTTCACCTACTGCCAGCAGGTCGGCGGGCTCGAGTGCCGGCCGGTCACCGCCGAGATCGCCTACGGCGTCGAGCGCATCGCG
>JAKSCN010000587.1 GCA_022360595.1 Chromatiales bacterium | reverse complement strand
CTGAACCTTTATCAGGAACAGGCGCTATCCAACCTGCGTATCATCTATCAACAGGAGAAGGATTGGGAACTATGCCTCAGTGTGTCGAAAAAGCTGGAGCAGTTTACCGGCAAATCATTGCGAACAGAGCAGGCCCACTTCTACTGTGAGTTGGCCGAGTTGGCCCGCCAGAAGCGTGATTTTACAGCGGTCAGCACTCTGCTGAAAAAGGCCCAGGCCTGTGACAGCAGTTGTGTAAGAGCCACTCTGATGCAGGGGGAGCTCGAAGCTACTCAGGGCACCTGTAAGTCGGCGATCAGAATCTACAAGCGGGTGGAGGAGCAGGACCCGGCTTACATCTCCGAAATGTTGCCTTCTTTACTGCGCTGTTATCGTGAAACCGGTAATCGAAAAGACCTGTTTAGCTATCTGCACAATCTACTGGGGCGCAATGGCAACATCGCCACAGCGCTTGCGGTCACGGATATTATCGAAGCCGAGCAGGGTGAAACGGCGGCATTGGAGTTTCTAACTGGATACTTGCAGAACAGCCCCAATCTGGAGGGATTGGATCGCCTGATTACCCTGAATATGAGTAGCCGCAGCGTGGTAACCACGGATACATTGCGCATTCTCAAACAGTTGGTTGAAAAGATGTTGCACAACTATCCTGCTTATCAGTGCGGGCGCTGCGGCTATAAAGCGAAAACACTCCATTGGCAGTGTCCGGGGTGTAAATCCTGGAGTAGCATCAAACCGGTAGAACAGTTGAAAGAGACACCCCATTCGTTCGGTATCGATGGCCCTGATAGCCAGCAGAGACTGACATCCACAAAACATTAACCGATTTATTTAAGCTGAAGAGCGAGCCCTATGTCACCTGTGATCGAAAAGAATCCGAGAATCATTGTCGCCCTCGATTTTCCTGTTGAAGCTTTAGCGCTGGAGCTGGTTTCCGGGCTTGATCCCAAGCTTTGCCGTCTGAAAGTGGGTAAAGAGATGTTTACCCGCCTCGGCCCCGGTTTTGTCGAAAAACTGGCTGCCAAAGGGTTTGATATCTTCCTCGATCTGAAATTTCATGATATTCCCAACACCGTTGCCGCTGCCTGTGCCGCCGCGGCTGACCTGGGTGTCTGGATGGTCAATGTCCATGCCTCCGGTGGTCGTAAAATGATGGAGACCGCCAGAGAGCGTTTGGAGACTCTATCCCACAGACCGTTGCTGATTGGCGTCACCATCCTCACCAGTCTTGGACAAGAGGATATTGCTGAGGTCGGTTACACTGGTACGCCCGCTAAAAATGTTGTGCGTCTGGCAACCCTGGCTGACTCTGCCGGTCTGGATGGTATTGTCTGCTCGCCCCTGGAGGCAGGAGAGGTCAGACCAAATGTGAACGATAACTTCTTGCTGGTTACCCCCGGCGTGCGTCCAGCCAGCGCCAGTCAGGATGACCAAAAGCGTGTCATGACTCCGCTGGATGCCCTCAATAACGGCGCCGATATGCTGGTGATCGGCCGTCCCATCACTGCAGCCGATAATCCACTTGAGAGTCTGAAAAACATTCAGGCAGAGATCGCTGGGTTCAGCAAATAGATAATTTGGGATCAGAGCCAATCCGCAATAGCCGCGAAGTTTACTCTACCGATTAGGTGGATTGGCTCTACCCCTTGGCGACATACCCAAACCGCTCGGTCTCACCTCACATCCTGCGATTCTATCTTAGCGTAGTCTCTTTTTCAGATAGCGGCCATCATAATGGTGGCTCCTTAGCGCTTGATGCAGTTAAAATACCATGTCTCAAATGATGTTTTTGTTTTTATGCGAAGGGAGCAGCCATGGGAAAGGTGTGTCGTAAGTGTGGATATGAGAGACAGGAAACTGATATAGCGCCGGATTACGAATGTCCGCAATGTGGTGTTGTATACGCAAAGTTCAAGCCTCAAAAAGCGGAGAATAATAGTCAACCGGCTGTTGAGGCAAAGGCGCGTCCTCAACAACAACCGAAGCCAAAAAAGAAGAGGGTGGAGCCAGTCAAGCAAGAAACCTCATCCAATGTTAAGAAAAAAAGTTTGCCGCTCGCTATCGGACTCAATTTTCTACTACCGGGGTTAGGTTACCTCTATATGGGAAAATGGTTTGCAGGGATTGTCGGTGGCTTGTTGGTATTAATGATACTGCTCACAAGCGGCTTGCTCTTTTTTACTATGACCTGGCTCGTTCTGAACATAGTGATGGGTATAGATATGTTGATTCTATCGAAAAAGAATGAACGTCAATATGTCGAGGCGACCATGATGCCCTGTCCGGCGTGTGCCGAAATGATCAAACGTGAAGCCAAGTTGTGCCGCTTCTGTCAAACTAAACTATAAGTACTTCTGGGACTGTTATGCTGATGTGATCGTTGCTGCAATCCAACCAGTGTTAACAGATCCTGGGGAAATGTCCTCTGAGTAACGGAGGGCGATATGTTGGTTTCAACCCAAACTGGGAGGAGTTGTAAATGGCTGATGCTATTCAGGGAAAAGGTCACTGTCTGTGTGGGGCTATAACAATAAACGCCTCAACCATGGATAAGAATGTGGGGGCTTGTCACTGCGGGATGTGTCGCAGATGGAGCGGTGGCCCATTATTGGCAGTCGATTGCGGTACGGATGTCTCATTTGAAGGGAAAGAAAATATCACCGTCTATAACTCTTCAGAGTGGGCGGAGCGTGGTTTTTGTAATCAGTGTGGCAGCCATCTCTTTTACCGTTTGAAAGAGAATCAGCAGTACATCATGCCCGTGGGCCTGTTTGAAGATCAGTCCTCCTTTGAGTTTGATCATCAGGTCTTTATCGATAATAAGCCCGCCTATTACCATTTTGGCAATGAGACAAGGGATATGACCGAGGCTGAAGTGTTCGCTAAATACGCGCCGCCGTCCGAATAAGACAGTTGGTTTAGTTATCTGGTGGTTGTTGCTCCTGCCATGAATTGAAGATCATTCAGAGAAAATTATGGCTCAGATCCAAATCCGTACCGCCAGGCCGGATGATGCCGGTGAAATTAGCAAACTGTCGGGCCAGTTTGGTTATCCAGGCGCGGACGATCAGTTTCGAGACCGCCTGGAGCTATTGCTAAGTTCCCGTCAACATACGGTGCTGGTCGCCGTTGCGGACACTGGGACTCTGGTTGGTTGGATTCATCTGTTTATCGCCCAGCATTTACAATCCTCCCCCTTCGTGGAGATTGGTGGTTTGGTGGTGTCTGAGCAACATCGGCGACAAGGTATTGGGAAACGTTTGTTGATGGCGGCAGAGAGTTGGACGCTTGAGCTGGAGATAAGCAACTTGCGGGTGCGCAGCCGCAGAGAGCGGGAGTCCGCCAAGGCGTTTTATGAGGGGATGAGCTTTATTGTCACCAAAGAGCAGCGGATATTTGACAAGACCCTGGGTGATAGTTAATGGTTGTTGCCATGAGCAATTGGCATCTGGCGACGACCCCATGACCATACCCCGGCTGATAGGCGTATTACTGCTGATTTTGGTGGGCTACCACTACATCAATGAACCTCTGGGTTTTAGTCTGTCCGGCAGCGTTGCAACCGTTATCTTCGGTATCTGCCTGACATCCGTCTATCGTAGCTACCATCCCGATCAGAAAAACTGGATCGGCTGGGGTTTGCTCGCTGGCGGTTGCCTCGTGCTGGGTAATCTGTCAAACCTGATCACCGCAGTGGTGATTCTACCGCTGCTGATGATAATAATTGGCTTCAAGTTAACTGAACTCTCTTTCGGGTCCTGGTATTACGGAGGGCGTGATCACGGTGGCTTCGGGGGCGGAGATTCTTGCGATGGTGGCGGTGGAGGCGACTGCTGAATATGATTGAATTGGATGTATTGCTGCTGTTCTTTTCGGCTTCAGTGCTGCTGGGCTTATCGCCTGGACCGGATAATCTGTTCGTACTGGCTCAGTCAGCCCAACACGGGCGTAGTGCCGGACTGCTGGTGACCTTGGGACTCTGTACCGGGTTGATTTTCCATACAACGGCGGTTGCCTTTGGACTGGCTGCGGTATTCCACACTTCCGCAATCGCCTTTACCGTGCTGAAGTTTATCGGGGCCAGCTATCTGATCTATCTCGCCTGGCAGGCGTTTCGCGCATCGGCATCCGATACAAGCCAGAAAGTGGCTGAGCTTAACCCTGCCAAGCTCTATCGCCGTGGCATCATTATGAATATCACCAATCCGAAGGTGTCGCTCTTCTTTCTCGCCTTTCTGCCTCAGTTTGTGGATATTGCCAACGGCTCTTTAGTGGCTCAGTTTCTGCTTTTGGGTGGAGTGTTTATCATCGCCACGATATTGGTATTCGGTTCTATTAGTCTGATAGCCGGTGGAATAGGGGAGCGGTTTCGAGAGTCTCCTCGCGCTCAAACGATCCTTAACCGGCTGGCGGGTGTGGTCTTCGTCGGCTTGGCCTTGAAGCTGGTTGTATCGGAGCGTTAAGTTTGAGTGTGTCGAACGCCGGAGCAGTCAAGGGTATGGATGTTCTGAGGTATATCCTGATTGCTCCCACGGCGATAGCCGCTTGGCTATTTGCTGCCGCTATTAGTTTACAAGTCGAGTACTATCGGGCGGTTTTATTTTGTCCTGCAGAATTTCGTGAAGGTGCAGACTGTTATGCGACCGACTGGGTGATGTGGCCACTATGGCTGATTACATCGGGTGCGGTCCTGTCTGCGGTTCTGGTCATTGTCTCGGTGGCGATAGTCGCACCCAGAGGCAAGCTGCGTATATCGGTGTATGTGTATGTAGTGGGTGTTTTCATGGCAACCTTGCTTGCTTTTTCGACAGGTTACTTTGTGCCCTATATCGCCGCCGTTGTGATGGGTGGAGGAGCCGTTGTTGCCGTGGGGCGCATAACCAAGGTCTCAATTGCAACCGCTTTTCCACGCCTTAGCCGATCTATCGCTGAACATTAAGCTGACGTCATTGATTCAGCAGTGTTTTCCAGATGGTCAGCCAACCGAATAATAGTGGCGCCAGCGTCACGATAAGCTGACTCGTGGCAGGTGAGTAGGTTGATCTGATACTTTCTGGATGCCGTGAACAGGATCTGCTTCATCAGGTCACGGCGACGATCATCAGAGTAGACCAGCGCATCATCCAGAAACAGGCAGACCGGCTGGCCGGCAGCGTGCAGCAGATCTGCATAAGCAAGGCGAATAATGACCGCCAACTGTTCGCGGGTGCCGATACTGAGCTGCTCGAACGCCTCATCGATACCGGCACGGCTCAGGCCTTGTAGCCCCATGTCATCCGCAATCACTGCTTGGCTGTCGGGCATGAGGATATCCAGATAGGGCTGCATCTTGCGCATCACCGGTTCGGTGATGACGCTTTTGGTGGCTTGCAGTGCACTCTTCAGTTCGGTGTGCAGCAGCTCCAGCGCTTCGGCCTGATTGCGCTGTTGAGTGACCAGAACAGCCAGACGTTGCTGTTCAGCACTCAGCGTTTCATGTTCCTCTGCCAGACCACTGTGACCCATGCCGATCAGTTGATTCCGTAACGCCATGATGTCGCTATTGAGTTGATCAAGTTCGGCAACCAGATTGTCGTGGCTGATCTGGGCACGCTCCACCTGGAGCTGTAACTGTTGCGGGTTGCTGGCGCTAAAGTTGGCTTGGGCCTGTTCAAAAAGCTGTTGTTTTTGCTCGATGTCCGCGCGGGCCTTTTCTAGTCGTTGCGCCAAGGCCTGATCGGTTTCAAGAGCACGCTCATCGGCGAGACGCTGCTCCTGCTGGGTGAGGGTTTCGCGGTTGGTATTGCTGCGGCTCTCCAGGGTCAGACGTTCATCGCTGTGGCGTTTACTCTCCCCGTCAAGCTGCTCCAGTTGCCTAGCGAACTGTTCGATTTCAGCGGTAACCCGATTTTGTTCCTGCTTTAACTTGAGTGGCGTCGCTTCGTTAGGTTGCTGCTCTGGTACAGTATGACCTGCAAGTTGTTGGTTAAGCTGCTCAACTTCTGTCGCCAACAGCTCAATGCCTTGGGGAATAAGCGGCTTCATCGCTGCCTGTTGGCTGGTCAACTCCTGGGTTAGATTCTGTTGCTGCTGCAGGAGTTGTCGCGCTTCATCCAAAGAGCTGACCCCTAGATGCTCCAGCAGTTGCTGCCGCTCAGTTTGAATGTCCTTAAGCGTCTTATTCAATGCTTCCAGATCCTCTCCACGAGGGCGAATCTGCAGCTTACCCAGCTCAGGGAGTTCAATGTCGGTGGGCTTACTGATTGAGAGTTCACCATTGCCGGTCAGAGGGCGATCATCGGCTGTTAGAGTGACACCAGGGTTGAGCTGGTAGATCACCTGGGTACCTGCCAGCTCAATAGCTGTCTGGGTATCCCGAAGTCGGTTGGTCAGTTGGTTGAGCCGGTCAATATCGGTCGCGTTGACTCTGATGCCGCTGAGCTCTCTTTTGATAGCATCACAACGGCTGAGAGTGTGCTGAGCGTGCTCTAAATTACGGACCAAGAGCTGATAACGCTGCTGCTGATCCCAGAGTGTTTTGGTGTGATGGGCCTCATCAATCTTCTGCTGCAGTGCCGCTTGCGCTGTTTTGCGCTGCTCCAGCGTGCTTTGAGCTTCAATACGCTGCTGTTGAAGCGGTATTTGGCGTGTGTCGAGTTGTTGGAGTGATTCAGCTATCTGTTCAATACTGGTTTGTAATCGGGAGACGTTTTGAATCAGCTCCTGGCGCGCCAACCACTGGGATTCCGGTAAACGGAGCGCTGTCTCTGCAAGCTTCAATGCGGTGGCGCTGTCGTCGAGCTGTTTCCGGAGACGCTCCATACTGCCTGCTTCTTGCTGTGCTTCGGTCAGTTGCTGCTCAGCGTGTTTTAGACTCTGCTCTTGAGTATGGTGGTTTTGTCGCTCCTGCAGTTGTTGCAGGCGGTCGATCAGGTTATTGTAATCGCTTAACTGCTGTTCGACAGAGGCCAGCCTCTCGGCCAATTCGGCTTCATTATCGAGTAACTTCTTATAATCACCGACCGGTTTTCCTGACCGCCCTAAATATTCGCTGAGCTGCTGCTCAATAGTGTCGAGCAGTT
>JAKSCN010000027.1 GCA_022360595.1 Chromatiales bacterium | reverse complement strand
GGCTTTTGCCGGAAGGTTTGAGGCCTTGGGTCAAGTCGGCAAATTGCTCGGCGAGGGGTGTTTCACGTAATAGCCGCAGGGTATCGCTAAAAGGGCCTAGCACTTGTCCATCGATCTTCAGCGCGGTGGCGGGGAAGAGATTCTCGATCTTGGCATCGGCCTTTTCGATGTGGCTATTGTAGATATGTCCGCCGTCAGCCCAGGCGTCAAACCGGCTGTTGAGGAAACGGACATTACTATTCAGTCCTTCCAGGCGCGGCCAGCCCCGCATGTACTCAAGGGTGGCATTTTCAACCCGGAAGAAGACCTCGAAGCGGCCCTGGTTCTGATCAAAGGGAAAATCGGCCAGACGCCCCCGGAACAGGCAACTACCTTGGCGTACATCGCCACTGATAATGCTGTTGTCCAGCCATTTCACCAGATCATCCAGCATGATGCCGACAGGATAATATTTTGGGGCTTGCCGGCCATCACCATCTTTGAAATCGGTTTGGAGGTCGAGAAAGGGAGATTGTGCGGGATCTGCTGGGAGGGTAAAGCCGAAGCGGGTGCGGGTTTTCACATCGGCGTTGTTGGCGATCAGCTCATCACTGCTGATCTGCCAGTCGCCATTGTCTTGTTTCTGCCAGCTCAAGATGCCGTTGAGCTGTTCAAGAACCAGCGGGTCACGAAACAGTTCGGTGAAGTTGAGGCTCAGATCTTGAGTGTCGAGTTCAAATTGCCCGCTCAGTTGATTAGCGTGCAGTTTTCCACTGAGATTGCTGATGCCGGGCGCCTCACCCCAGGGTTGGGTATGCAGGGCGCTGACGTCGGCCTCCCCCCGCCAATGCAGGTCGTCACCTTTCTGCTGCAACCAAAGTGTTAAATTTTGGATATCGCCCGTGGGCGCCAAGGCATCGATAGGTTTTTGAATGCCTTCCAGTTCCAGTGGTAACAGGGGCAGGAGTCGGTGCAGATCCTGCAGGCGCAGAAAACTGCTGGCCATCTGCAGTTCGGTGGTTTCCGGAGCGGGTTGCTTGAGCGCCAGGGCCAGGCTTCCTTCGGGCCAGTTTGAATCGGGGGTCTGAAACTCCAGGCCATTGACGTCGAGGCGCCAGCCTTGCTGTTGCCGTTGCCAGGAGAAGTCGCCTGCCAACTTGTCGATCTGGAAGCTGACGCTGGTTCCGCTCTCGGTGAGCTGGCGTTGGAGCTGAAGGTCGCGCCAGTTACCGCTGCCGGTCATTTCGGTGAGCTGCCCTGTCTGAATTTTGCTCCAGACTTGAAAATCAGCTCTGCCGCGATCGGTCTCATAGGCCAGCGGCAGGCGTTTATGCAGAATTGCCCCCAGGTTGATGGCGTCCCCTTTCAGATAGATTTGTCCCGACCAACTTCCAGGCTGTTCCAGCGGTCCCCGCATGTCGGTGGCGAGACGCAGCTTTCCGGCGTTGGGCAGGGTGACGCTTCCATTGAGCTGGTGGCGCTTTTCACTGTTATGAAAGCTGAGATCAACATCGGTCAAATGCAGCGGTTCATGGCCTACTCGCTCGTTGATCCAGAGCAGTTCTCCCTGCTCGATGCTGAGGCGTGAGGGCAGCAGAAAAAAGTTGGCGCCGTCGTCCCCGCCCTCCAGGTCGGCATCCAGGCCAGCGCTGCTGAAGCTCCCATCATGGTGACGGGTGACACGCAGTTTGGGTTTTATAATACGGATTTCACGGGTGGTAATGGCCCAGTTGCGCAGGCTATCGGCCAGCGCCAGTTGGATGCGTACCTCGGGCAGTGTGAGGTTGGGCTGATGGCTGTTCGGGTCGAGCAGTGTGGTGTTGGTGAGCACCAGCTCCGGTCCCAGGCCCCGCCACTCTCCGCTGAACTGACCCACTGTGACTGGCTGGCCGAGGAGCCTGGCGGCAAACTGCTCCACCTCACCTCGGTAATCCGCCACCATGGGGGTAAACAGTCGCGCCAGCCCGATTACCAGAGCGCTCAGCACAATCAACAAAAGGATGAGGGCCCAGAGCTTGGCTGTGACTGACTTGAATAGGCGAACCATGCCGGTTTAGGGTCTGTTAATGCGGTATAAGTTCATGCCTACCGCTAAATCAGCACCACATCGTAGTGCTCTTGAGAGTATAGATCCTCCACCTGCAGGCGGATATTCTTGCCGATGAAAGCCTCCAGCTCAGCCAGATTGGCTGACTCTTCGTCCAGCAGTCGGTCCACCACCTCTTGGGATGCGAGCACCAGTAGTGACTCCACATCGAACTGACGAGCCTCGCGCAGGATTTCGCGGAAAATCTCGTAGCAGGTGGTTTCGGCGGTCTTCAGAGTGCCACGCCCCGCACAGCAGGGACAGGGTTCGCAGAGTACATGTTCGAGAGACTCACGGGTGCGTTTGCGGGTCATCTCCACCAGTCCCAAGGCTGAGACTTCGGTGATCTGGGTTTTGGCGTGATCCTTCGCCAACGATTTCTCCAGGGCGCGCAACACTTGGCGCTTGTGCTCCTCGTCGGTCATGTCGATAAAATCGATAATGATAATGCCGCCGAGGTTGCGTAGCCGTAGCTGCCGGCTGATCGCCTGGGCCGCTTCCATATTGGTCTTGAAGATGGTCTCTTCCAGATTGCGATGGCCGACAAAAGCACCGGTGTTGACGTCGATAGTGGTCATCGCCTCGGTCTGATCCAGAATCAGGTAGCCGCCTGACTTCAGCTCTACCTTGCGTTCCAGCGCCTTCTGGATCTCGTCCTCGACACCGTAGAGGTCGAAGATGGGGCGTTCGCCGGGGTAGTACTCCAGAGAGACATTGAGATCGGGGATCACCTTGCTGGCAAATTTTTGCGCTTTTTGCCAACTCTCGCGGGAGTCGATGCGGATGCGCTCCACCTCCAGGGAGATGAGATCGCGCATGGCGCGCAGATAGAGGGGCAGATCCTCGTGTACCAGTTGACCGGGAGAGACGCTCTTTCGCTGCTCTTCAATGGTGTCCCACAAGCGCGCCAGGAAACGCATATCGGCGGTGAGGGTTTCGGCATCAGCACCCTCCGCTACGGTGCGGGCGATGAAATTGCCCTGAATGCCGCTCTCTTGAGTAAACTGTTCAATGATCTCGCGCAGGCGCTGGCGCTCCTCCTCGTCTTCGATCTTCTGAGAGATACCCGGGTTGATCAGTGACGGCATGTAGACCAGGTAGCGCGAGGGGATCGACAGGCAAGTGGTAAGGCGTGCACCTTTGGTGCCGATCGGCTCCTTGACGATCTGCACCACCACTTCGCCACCTTCACGGACCAGCTCGGAGATATTATCCGGTTTATCCTCATTGGGGTGGTTGCTAAGAATGTCGGAAGCGTGCAGAAAAGCGGCTCGCTGGAGACCTATATCGATAAAGGCCGCCTGCATACCGGGCAGCACCCGACAGACACGCCCCTTGTAGATATTGCCTACCAGGCCGAGGCAGCCGGCGCGCTCAATAATGATCTCCTGCACCACACCGTTTTCGATTACCGCGACGCGGGTCTCCGGTGGGGTAACATTGATCAGAAGCTCTTCACTCATAGAGATCGATCACTCAATATTTTGTTATTGGTTACTCAGCGGGTCTATCCCCGCCTCTTTCAGTAGTGCTGTAGTCTCAAACAGCGGCAGCCCCATCACCCCGGAATAGCTCCCTTCCAGGTGGCTGACAAACATCGCGCCAAGCCCCTGAATGCCATAACCCCCGGCCTTGTCTGCCGGTTCCCCACTGTGCCAGTACCGTTGTGCTTCAGTCGGGTTGATTTCGCGGAACCGCACCCGGCTACTGCTCAGGCGCGAACTGCGTAGATCCGTACCCACCAGTGCAATACCGGTCAGCACCAGATGGCTGCGCCCGGAGAGCTGCATCAGCATGGCGATTGCATCTTTTTCGTTTGCCGGTTTGCCGAGAATGTTGTCATCCACCACCACGGCAGTGTCTGCGGCAAGAATAGGTAGCCGGGATGAGCTGTATTCGCTCAATTGGGCCGCTACGCTTGCTTTCTCCAGCGCCAGGCGCACCACATAATCGGCGGCGCTTTCACCGGCAAGTGGTGTTTCATCCACATCCACCCGTAACACCTCATGATGGACTCCAATCTGTTGTAGGAGTTCACGGCGACGGGGAGATTGTGATGCGAGGAAAATCTGGGCTGCCATATCGTTATGTTAGTTGTGGGCACTTCTTACAGCATAATAGTAGCGCCAATATAACAGGAATGTGGTGCCTGCAGTATGCTGACTT
Source organism: Chromatiales bacterium (assembly GCA_022360595.1). GTDB lineage: Bacteria > Pseudomonadota > Gammaproteobacteria > Chromatiales > Chromatiaceae > BM503. Next base: position 89 of record JAKSCN010000027.1, on the reverse strand, counting down.
GTTTGAAACTCCGGGTTGGCTGCAAAGTGAGACTGGCCTCACACCAGCTATCTAGGGCCTGTTTACACTAACTTTAATCTTCACTGTTG
>JAKSCN010000618.1 GCA_022360595.1 Chromatiales bacterium | reverse complement strand
GCTGGCTGGGTCGTCAATGACGGACAGTGCGTACTCGGGGCTGCTTTCGCCCAGATGCAACATCGCCTTTAGTAGCTCTTTGGTATTGATTTCAGCGACGATGGCCCCCTCCCGCTTCTGTTTATGGAAATAGGGGACTATCAGGAAAGTGTGGCTGTGGTCGTCTGTCTGGATAATATGGAAAAGGTAGTCATTGGGCGCGGTGAAGATGTAGTGAGAGGGGGGCTCAATGCGGCTTGTCATTGGCCCCCGTTCGATCAAAATATTGTCGTCGTTATCCAAAAACAGCAGGCTCAGATAGATGTCCGCCTTGCCCAGTTTTTTACTTTGCATCAGTTCAGCGAACACCTGATCCATGGCAAAGAGGCTGGCTTGCAGACCGTACTCCATTGAAAGCCCTAATCGCTTGTTGGCAAAGTAGACTTCCAGGGCCCGGTTTTTGGCCAGATTGGTTAAGTCGTTTTTTCTTTCAGAGTAGAAGTAGCTGAGGGCGGTCGCCTGTTTATCGAGATTGTGTTTCAGCTCTGATAGGGCCGCATCTCGTAAGCTGTTTTGGGAGATATAGGTGGTGCCAAGCAGCAGTATCAGGTAGCCAATAAGGCAGAACCCTGCTAGCAGGACAATAATATTGGCGGGTTTCAGTGACGGTTGTAAGTGGCTGGTATAGCTATCCATTATCCCTGGAAAAAATCTCCGTAATGGTGGAATACTGTAGGATAGTACTTTTTGATTAGCTCCAGGTACGTACCATCCTGTTTTAGCTGTTGAAGATAACGGTTAAAGGCGTGGCGCAATTCGGGTGACGCCTTGCGAAAACCGGCAGCCATCACCTGTCGCTCGGAGATCGGTCCTATCACCTTCAGTTTACCTGGCCACTTGTCCAGGGCAATCAGGGCATCCGGTACATCGAGTAGTGTTGTTTCGGTGAGCCGGTTAATGATGGCCGGCGCCATCTCATTTAAACGTACTGTGTTATCCGCCAAGCGGATATCCGCATTGGTTTTCGAGAGTTGATAAAGCTTTGGGTCCAGACAGGTATTCTCCAGACCCAATACCGTACGGCCAGCGAGTAGCGCTTTGACCTGGGCGATATCTCTCTTTAGTGATCCGGATGGCTTGATAGGTTGAATCGAAGAGTCCGCCCGTGAGAGCAACCAGACAGCGGTAGGAAATATAGGGTCTGAATAGTCAATGACCTTTTTGCGCCAATCCAGCACAGTCAAGCCACTGGCGATGATGTCGCCGCGGACGGGAGTTGGCGCAAGCCTTTCCACGCCTTGATCGCCCAGGGTCACTTTGTGGCCGATCAGGTCGCCCAACAGGTTTCCCCAGTTGGTTTCAATGAACTGGTACTCTACCCCCAACTGTCGGGCAAAGCCCCGAATCAGCTCAACATCCAGGCCATCCCCACCGCCAGTAACGAAATGGGCATAAGGGACACCGATATGGCGAATAACACCGGCCTGTTTTATCTCGTTTAGATCTCGGCTCCAACCTGCCTGCGCCAAAAAGAGGCAGGCGATCAGGAGAGTCATGCGGACAAACCGAGTGAGGAACAATAGTCTCAACATTACTTAAATTCCCTGTATTATCGAGGCAACTGAACTGCATAACACACCTGTCAGCTTAAGAACGATTAGGTCAATAAGCTTTAGGGCCTGCTAACAGGCCCTAGCAAATTAGACAGGTATTGCGTGGTCGATGTAAAGGGTCAATAAGCCCGATTGGCGGGTATTACCCGACCAACAGGGGTTGTTAGGAACACTGTTCCTGGTTTTCTGTTTAGCTGAAGCTCTGAGTCAGAATAATAAGTTTATCCAGACGGTTACGCGCCTCACCGCTGCTGATAACTTCAGCCGCTTTATTGACACCGCTGGCCAGGGAGTCGCTCAGCCCGGCGGTGTAGATGGAGGCGCCAGCGTTCAGACAGACGATATCTCTAGCGGGGCCTGGATTGTCCTCCAGTACTGAACGAATGATGCTGAGGCTCTGCTCGGCGCTCTCCGCTTTGATGGCGCTGATATCGGTGCGTTGGAAAGAGAACTCTTCCGGCTGAATACTGAAACGTCGCACATAGCCATCTTTCAGCTCGGCGATTTCGGTTTTCTCGCCAATGCTGATCTCATCCAGACCATCACGGGCGTGCACTACCATGACATGACGGCTGCCCAGCTTTTGCAGAACATTGGCAAGCGGATCCAGCAGCTCTTCACTGAAAACACCCAACACCTGGTTCGGTGCTCCGGCCGGGTTGGTGAGCGGGCCAAGCACATTGAAAATGGTTCGAGCGCCCATCTCACGGCGTGGGCCAATGGCGTGTTTCATGGCGCCGTGGTGAGCGGGGGCAAACATAAAGCCCACACCCACCTCTTCGATGCAGCGGGCGACCTGCTCCGGGCTCAGGTTGAGGTTGACTCCGGCCGCTTCCAGTACATCAGCAGAGCCTGATTTGGATGAGATAGAGCGGTTGCCGTGTTTGGCCACCTGGGCGCCGGCCGCAGCAGTCACAAAGGCGCTGGCGGTGGAGATATTGAAGGTGCCTGAGGCATCACCACCGGTGCCGCAGGTATCCACGACATGCTCACCGGTGACTTCAACATGGGTTGCCAGCTCGCGCATCACTGCGGCGGCGGCAGTGATTTCGCTAACCGTCTCTCCCTTCATTCTGAGACCGATCAGAAAACCACCGATCTGGGCAGGTGTGGCGCCACCGGTCATGATGGTGTGCATAACCTCAGTCATCTGTTCCTGAGAAAAATCTTTACGGCTCAGTACCTGGTTGATTGCTTGCGACATCTCCATGGTGTTCCTCCTAATGATCTGGTCGCGGCTCTATGGCGCTTATTATTTGCCGTCGAGAAAGTTTTTCAGTAGATCGTGACCGTGCTCTGTCAGGATCGATTCGGGGTGGTATTGCACGCCTTGAACATCCAGCGTGCGGTGGCGCACTCCCATGATCTCGTCCATCTTGCCGTCCGCGGTTTGGGTCCAGGCGGTGATCTCCAGGCAATCGGGTAGAGTCTCTTTCTCAATGACTAAAGAGTGGTAGCGCGTTGCCTCATAGGGGTTGTTGAGATCGCTGAAAATACCGGTGTCGGCGTGATGAATCGGTGATGTCTTGCCGTGCATCACTTCACGAGCGTGAACGATTTTTGCCCCATACGCCTGGCCGATCGACTGATGACCCAGGCAGACGCCAAGAATCGGTATTTTTCCCGCGAACGCCTTGATCGCCTCCACCGAGATACCCGCTTCGTTAGGTGTGCAGGGGCCGGGTGAGATGACCAGGTGATCAGGCTGTAGCGTTTCAATCTGCTCCAGGGTGATCTGGTCGTTGCGGTGGATCTGCACATCCGCTCCGAGCTCGCCAAAGTACTGCACCAGGTTGTAGGTGAAGGAGTCGTAGTTATCGATCATCAGTAACATGATTACTCCTCCAATCCGCAGTTGTTGGAATCCAGTCCGGCCTCGGCCAGGGCGACAGCGCGGAAGATGGCGCGCCCTTTGTTCATGGTCTCCATCCACTCCAGCTCCGGTTTGGAATCGGCCACCACACCGGCGCCCGCTTGAATGTGCAGGGTGTCGTTTTTGATCACCGCCGTGCGAATGGCGATAGCGGTGTCCATGTTGCCGTTCCACGAGAGGTAGCCGACCGCTCCTGCGTACACGCCCCGTTTCACCGGTTCAAACTCATCAATGATCTCCATCGCGCGAATTTTCGGTGCACCGCTCACCGTGCCCGCCGGGAAGGTGGCGCGTAGAACGTCGATGGCCGTCATACCATCACGCAGTTTACCGGTGACATTGGAAACAATGTGCATCACGTGGGAGTAACGTTCGATCACCATTTTGTCGGTGAGTTTGACTGTGCCGGTTTGGGCAACACGACCCGTGTCATTGCGGCCCAGGTCGATCAGCATCAGGTGTTCGGCTATCTCTTTTGGGTCAGCCAGCAGCTCCTGTTCCAGCGCTTTGTCCTCTTCTTCGGTACGGCCGCGACGGCGGGTGCCGGCGATGGGGCGAACGGTCACTTCACCATCTTCCAGGTGAGTGAGAATCTCGGGTGATGAGCCGACGATATGAAAATCCCCGAGATTGAGAAAGTACATATAAGGGCTGGGGTTCAGGCCACGCAGGGCGCGGTAGAGATCCAGCGGCGGTGCCTTGAATGGAATCGACAGGCGTTGGGAGAGCACCACCTGCATGCAGTCACCGTCGAGAATGTACTGTTTGGTCTTCTCCACCGCCTGTTTGAATGCCTCTTCAGTGAAGCCGGAGATAAAGTCCGATTCGCTGATCTTATTGCGCTTGCGGCTGCTTAGCTCAGGGAGGCATTCACGCATACGCTCAACAATGGCGCCCAGCCGTTTTTTACCCGAGGCCAGGGTGCCGCCACTGGTCGGGTCGACGTGGACAATCACATAAAGGCGGCCGCGCAGATTGTCGAACACCACCACCTCATCGGAGACCATCAGCAGAATATCGGGATTATCAATAGGGTCGGGGTTGGGACAATGGGCCAGCTTGGGCTCGATATAACGGATGGTGTCGAAGCCAAAATAGCCGACCAGGCCGCCGGTAAAGCGCGGCAGGTTGTCTCCGTCAGCCACCCGGTAGCGGGATTGGAACGCCTCGATGTAAGCGAGTGGATCGTCGCTTTCAATGGTCTCAACGATCTCGCCGTCGGTCTCTACCGTGATGGTGTGATCGCGTACTTTTAACAGGGTGCGGCAGGGTAGACCGATTACCGAGTAACGCCCCCATTTTTCACCACCTTCGACCGACTCCAGGAGATAGGAGTTGGGGCCGTCGGCCAGTTTCATGTAGACACTGAGGGGGGTGTCGAGGTCCGCCAGGACTTCGCACATTAACGGAATACGGTTGTAGCCTTGCGCAGCAAGCGCATCGAAATTGTCGGGGGTCATGTTCCTCTCCACAAAAAACGTCAGACAAGCAGGGATTTCGCTAGGGTGAAAGCTTCACCAGCGCCATCGAGTCCCGGTCTTCAACGTTTTGTTGTGCTCTAAGAGGTACATCTAAGTTCCTTGGATTTGCGCCCCTAAGATAGAACAAATCCGATCAAGTATCCAGCTTTAGAATATGACAGGGGTGAACGGGTTGCCGCTCTCACCAATTGAGAGCGGCAAGAGCGAAGGTTATGCTGGCAGTAGGCCGCTGATCTCAACCATGGAATCCATCACCGCATCCGGCTCGGCAATGCGAATATCCTGGCCGTGATTGTAGCCGTAGCTCATGCAAAAAATGTTGAAACCGGCGGCCCGGGCCGCTTTTACATCGCTGATGGAGTCGCCCAGCATCAGTGCTTCGGACGGCTCGATGCCGAAGTGCTCCGCGGCATGCAGTAGTGGCATCGGGTCGGGTTTCTTCTTCGGCAGGGTGTCGCCGCTGATGACGATTTCAAAGTCGTCGAAGATACCCAGCGCCTTCAACAGCGGGTGAGTGAACTGCTCAGCCTTATTGGTAACGCAGCCGAGGTGAATGCCCGTGCTTTTCATATAATCGATACCTTCGCGCACACCGGCGTAGAGTGTTGAGTTGTTGCCGTTGTGGCGGTCGTAGAGATCGAGAAAGATGGGATATGCGCGTTCGAAATCTTCATCGCTGGGCTCACCCTCGAGCTGGCCGATCAGAGCGCGGCGCACCAGACGTTCCACTCCATTGCCCACCCAGTCGCGTACTTTCTCTTCTCCGTGCACGGGGCGCCCGAGCTCCTCCATCATCTGGTCAACACAGTAGGCGAGGTCAGGCACGCTGTCGACCAGGGTGCCGTCGAGATCGATAAGGATCAACTTTGGTCTGTTCATAACGGAGTACGCCAATCAGAATCTTACAAATAAAGACGCGGCCCCGAATCTGCAGGGCCGCGCTGTTAGGTGGTGCGGTTTATACTTTCGCCAGCTCGTTACGCATCTGCTGAATGATGGTGTTGTAGTTGTTTGAATCTTCCGCATTGGCGTTGCCGAAGATGCCTGAGCCGGAGACGAAAGTGTCGGCGCCGGCCGCGGCGATCTCAGCGATGTTGTCCGCTTTGACGCCGCCGTCGATCTCCAGGCGGATATCCAGGCCGGAGTCGTCGATCAGCTTGCGGCACTGACGCAGTTTTTCCATTGCCGCCGGGATGAAACTTTGACCACCGAAACCGGGGTTCACTGACATGATCAGGATCATGTCGATCTTATCCAACACGTAATCCAAGTGGCTCAAGGGAGTGGCGGGGTTGAACACCAGGCCCGATTTACAGCCGTGATCACGGATCAATTGCAGAGAGCGGTCGATGTGTTCGCTCGCCTCCGGATGAAAGGTGATGTAAGTAGCGCCCGCTTTAGCGAAATCGGGGATGATGCGATCAACCGGTTTGACCATCATGTGCACATCGATGTCCGCGGTGACGCCGTGTTTACGCAGGGCTTCGCAGACCAGGGGGCCGATGGTCAGGTTGGGAACATAGTGGTTGTCCATCACGTCGAAATGGACAATGTCGGCACCGGAGGCCAGTACGTTATCCACCTCTTCGCCCAGTTTGGCAAAATCGGCTGACAAGATGGATGGGGCAATAAGGTAGTCTGACATGTTCTACTCCTTAATCTGTCCGGCGCAGGCCAGGGGGGGTTATTGTGCAGGCCAAACTGGCCATACAAACCATGAAATTCCCGGCTATCCTACCCTATTTATAAGATATTGAATGACAAGAGTAATTTATAGCTTGTATAAAGATTACTTAAGATATGGGTTGGTAAGTGTTGAAATGAGAGAGGATATGGTGCGTATTCAAATCATCGGTTTAGTCTGCCTGATGCTCTGGTTTAGTGCCCTGCAGGCCAGTGATCTGCTGCGTGAGGAGCGTATGGCGGCGGAGATTGAAGAGGCCATTCTGGTGGGTGAGCCGGTATGGCTGCAGGCTGGTGAGCAGCGCTTTTTTGCTATCCATGCGCTGTCGGAATTGAACCGCACCTATGGGGGCGTGATTATACTGCATGGCCGTGGTGCTCATCCGGACTGGAGTGATGTGATCAACCCGCTGCGTTCGGAGCTGCCCGCCCACGGTTGGCAGACGCTGTCGATTCAGTTACCCGTGGCCGAGGCGGGGGCGAAGGACCTGGTCTATCGGGGATTGATACCGGAGGCGCTCCCGCGTATTGTTGCCGCTATAGACTATTTTGATCAGCAGGGCGTGCAGAATGT
>JAKSCN010000470.1 GCA_022360595.1 Chromatiales bacterium | reverse complement strand
CTCGGACTGCATGAGATTGCCCAAATCCATCAGGGCGACTTCCGTATCACTGCCAATCAGAATCTGATCATCGCGTCTATCCCCAATGATCAGAAGACAAAGATCGAGAAGCTGGCCCGCCAACATGGACTCCTCACCAATGCACAAAGTCCGATCCGGCTGGCCAGCATCGCCTGCGTGGCCCTACCCACCTGCCCCCAGGCCATGGCCGAGGCGGAGCGCTACTTCCCTGACTTTATGGAGAAAGTGGAAGCACTGACGGCAAAACACGACATCGCCGATAGCAGCATCGTTATCCGTATGACCGGCTGCCCGAACGGCTGCGCCCGCCCCTTCGCGGCGGAGATCGGCCTGGTCGGTAAAGGCCCGGGCCGCTACAACCTGATGCTCGGAGGCGACGGTTCAGGTCTGCGCCTGAACCGCCTCTACCGCAAAAACCTGACGGAAGCTGAACTGCTGGAGACCTTTGACGGGCTGTTCCAGCGCTATGCGGCAGAGCGTGAAACAGGTGAACGTTTTGGTGACTTCACCGTTCGAGCCGGCATTGTGGAACCGGTGATCAATCCAGCGGAGGATTTCCATGCACGCGATTGAACAGCACCCTGAACTGATCTTGGGGGACGGGGAAGATGACATCACCCGACTCAACGCCAAGCTTGCCGGATTGAGTGCCGAGGCACGCATCGAGTGGGCCCTGCACTTTCTGCCCGGCAACCATATCCTCACCTCCAGCTTTGGCATTCAGGCGGCACTGATGCTGCACATGGTGAGCCGCATCTCATCCGATATACCGGTGGTGTTGATCGATACTGGCTACCTCTTTCCAGAGACCTACCAGTTCGTCGATCAACTCACCGAGCAGCTTGATCTGAACCTGCATGTCTATCGGGCACACCGCTCTCCCGCCTGGCAGGAGAGCCGCTACGGCAAGCTCTGGGAGCAGGGTCTCTCCGGCATTGAACACTACAACCGCATCAACAAAGTGGAACCGTTACAGCGTGCCCTGAAAGAGTTGGATACCGGTAGCTGGTTTGCCGGCCTGCGACGTGAGCAGTCCGACAGCCGTGCTGAACTGCCGGTGGTGCGTATCCAGGATGGGCGTTTCAAAATCCACCCGGTCATTGATTGGAACAACCGCGATGTCTACCGCTACCTGCGCAAAAACCAGCTCCCTTACCACCCATTGTGGGAAAAGGGCTATGTCTCGGTGGGCGATGTACACACCACTCGTCCTCTGCAGCCAGGCATGAGCGAAGAGGAGACCCGCTGCGTTGGCCTGAAGCGTGAGTGCGGTATCCACGACTGAATTCCCGTTTTTCACAACAAATTATTCAGTATTAATTAATTTTTGGAGTTTCCCAATGAGCAGCAATATCGTCTGGCATTCACACCCGGTGGATCAGCAGAGCCGCGCCGAACAGAAGTCTCAGCGCCCACTGGTCATCTGGTTCACCGGCCTTAGCGCTTCAGGTAAATCGACCATCGCCGGCGCCCTGGAGCAGATCCTCACCCAGCAGGGGTATCACACCTATCTGCTGGATGGCGACAATGTGCGTCACGGCCTCTGCCAGGATCTCTCATTTAGCGATGCCGACCGGCAGGAGAATATTCGCCGTGTCGGTGAAGTATCGAAGCTGATGGCCGACGCTGGGCTCATCACCCTGGCCGCCTTTATCTCCCCTTTCCGGGCTGATCGCCGTATTGTGCGTGACATCCTGCCTGAAGGTCAGTTCGTCGAGGTGTTTGTCGATGCTCCGCTGGACGTGTGCCGCGAGCGCGACCCCAAGGGACTCTACGCCAAAGCTGACCGGGGTGAGATCAAGCAGTTCACCGGCATCGACAGCCCTTATGAGATACCGGAAAACCCCGAGGTGCATATCCACGCTGAACAGGTATCGGTAGCGGAAGCGGTTAACCAACTGCTCGCCTATCTGCATGAGTCAGGGGTACTCCACGCAGGCTATGAACCGGTAGCGATAGAGGCTTAAGGAATGAATCAGGAAGTCGCGATGCCACTAATCAACAATACAGAGCGGGTGGAGACACCTGCTCTCTCTGAAAGCCCCGTCCGCAGCCTGGCGAAAGCCGCCTCCTGGCGTATCACCGGCTCGCTGGACACCATGCTGCTCTCCTGGCTGTTCACTGGTGATCTGGCCATCGCTGCCGCGATTGGTCTGACTGAAGTGATCACCAAAATGGTGCTCTACTACCTGCACGAACGGGCGTGGAATCGTATTTCTTTGGGGAGAACTTAATGCTGCGCCAACCACCGATCGAGTGAATTGGCAAAGGCTTGAACATCCTGTTTATTGAACGGTGGCGGGCCTCCACTGGCCTGCCCCGTATCTCGCAATGTCTGCATCAAATCCCGCATCGCCAACCGCTCGCGAATATTCTCAGTGGTGTAGTGCTCACCTCGGGGATTGATCGCTGTCGCACTTTTAGCAACCACTTCAGCAGCCAGAGGAATATCGGCTGTTATAACCAGATCATCTGTATCCAGGCGCTGTACAATCAGATTATCAGCCACATCAAAACCCGCCCCCACCTGAATTGTGCTGATAAGCCGTGATGGTGGCGTTCGGAGCGGTTGATTGGCCACCAGCACTAGTTCAGTTTGAGTGCGCTCAGCGGCACGAAAAAGCACCTCTTTTATGGTGTTCGGGCAGGCATCGGCATCGACCCAGATTGTCATCATAGCTCCTCGAAAAATTCTGAATCGACATTATGCCACAGGCGTATCTAATCCCAGCCAGATAGTGTAGAATCCGCGCCTCACGTCTTTCTGCCGGTGCCACGACCTGGGTTCTGCTACTCTTAACGTCTGTCCCCGCCTTACTGTATAGGATCATCTCATGTCATCCAATGACACCGCCCCTACTGGCGGATTTCAGGCTTTAGGCCTCTCTACCTCCGTTCTACGCGCACTGGAAGCTGTAGGTTATGAACAACCTTCCCCCATTCAGGCGGCGACTATTCCACCGCTTTTGGAAGGTCATGACTTGCTGGGACAGGCTCAAACCGGCACGGGTAAAACCGCAGCCTTCGCGCTGCCGGTACTCTCCCAGATCGACACCGAACAGCGCCTGCCGCAGGTATTGGTATTGGCACCGACACGTGAGCTGGCCATTCAGGTTGCCGAAGCCTTTCAAAGCTACGCTCGCTCCATCAAAGACTTTCATGTGTTGCCCGTCTATGGCGGTCAATCCTACGACATTCAGATTCGCCAATTGAAACGAGGTGTACAGGTGGTTGTCGGCACCCCTGGGCGTGTCATGGACCACATGCGCAAAGGCACACTCAAGCTGGATGGGTTAAAAACCCTGGTGCTGGATGAAGCTGACGAGATGCTCCGCATGGGCTTCATCGACGACGTCGAATGGATTCTGGAGCAGACCCCGGAGCAGCGTCAGATCGCCCTCTTCTCAGCCACCATGCCAAGAGAGATTAAACGGGTTGCAGATCGCTATCTCAACAACCCGAAAGAGGTGAAGATTGAGCAGAAGACTGCTACAGCCAAAACTATCCATCAGCGTTACTGGTTTGTCAGCGGTCTACACAAACTGGATGCCATCACCCGCCTCCTAGAAGTGGAACAGTTTGACGGGATGCTTATCTTTGTTCGCACCAAAACCTCCACGGTTGAACTGGCGGAAAAGCTGGCAGCACGTGGTCATGCCGCCGAAGCACTGAATGGCGATATTCCACAGAAACTGCGCGAGCGCACGGTTGATCGTCTGAAAAAAGGTGAGCTGGATATCCTGGTCGCTACTGATGTAGTCGCCCGTGGCCTGGACGTCGAACGTATCAGTCACGTGGTCAACTACGACATCCCACACGATACCGAATCCTACGTCCATCGTATTGGCCGTACCGGCCGTGCCGGACGCAAAGGCGACGCTATTCTGTTTGTCGCGCCGCGTGAAAAACGTATGCTACGCGCTATCGAGAAGGCCACGCGTCAGCCTATCGAAGAGATGTACATGCCTAGTGCAAAGGACATCAACATCCACCGTATCAACCGCTTCAAGCAGCGTATTCAAGAGAATATGGGAGCTGATGATCTCGACTTCTACTTCCAACTGGTAGAAGGCTTTGAACAGGAGCAGGAGATCGAGCCGCTAAAAATCGCCGCTGCCCTCGCCCGCATGGCCCAGGGCGATGCCCCCATGCTGTTAAAAGAGCAAGAAACCAAAGCACGCCGTGAACGCGATCGAGATCAGCGTAAAAAGTCAGACAGAAAAGACGATGATCGTCCCCCACGCCAAGAGAGAACACCAAGTCCCGACCCTCGCCCACTGAAAGACCACCCCGATGTTGAGATGGAGCGCTTCTGTGTAGAGGTAGGACGGCGCGATGAGGTACAGCCCCGCAATCTGGTTGGCGCCATCGCCAATGAAGCAGGTCTGGAGAGTGAATATATCGGTCAGATCGATATCTATGACAACTTCTCTACCGTAGACCTGCCGGTTGGCATGCCGAAAAGTGTCATGCGCGATCTGCAGAAAACCTGGGTCCAAGGCCGTCAACTCAAGCTCTGTCGCTTTGACCAGTTTGACCCAACCAAGCGAGCTGATCAGGATCGCCGTGAAGCTAAGAAAAAGGCTAAACGGGAAGCGCGCCAGGAGAAAGGGAAAAACGGTAATTTTAAACGCGGTAGAAAATCTGGCGCTAAGAAGCAGCATCGAAAAAGCGCTGGAAAAGCATCGAACTAGGGCCTGTATTTTTACCGTCTGGTGGTTTGATTATTTACAACTTGACCTGACCGTTACCGATTTCAGTAGTGTGACTATCAGGTCAAGTTGGCGTTCCTACAAAGAAGGAATCTCTGATCACTCAAGGCAATTTAAGGCAACTCGCTATCGCTTCAGGCGTAGGGGCATCCATTCTTGGTACATAACCCAGCAACGGTGCAGGTATCCGCTGCTCCAGACTGGCGAGATTGCCTTCCGGCTCAAGCATATCGGCATCAGCAACGTTAGCGACCCAACCGATCAGTGGTAGTCCACTACTGACGATTGATTCAGCAGTAAGCAGAGCGTGATTGATGCAGCCCAACTTTAAACCCACCACCAAGATCACAGGCAATTCCAAAGCCTTTGCAAGATCTGATACCGCCGTTTTATCACCCAGCGGCACTCGCCAGCCACCTACACCTTCCACCAAGGCATAATCGGCCTTATTGCTTGTCTGTTGGTAAACGCTACAGATGCGATCAATATCTATCCCACCACCTACTGCTTGTGCAGCCAAATGAGGTGCAATGGGCGGTTGGTAAGCAAACGGATTGATCAGGTCGTAGTCAAGCTCAAATGAACACTGCTGCTGAATACGCAGGGCATCTTCGTTGCGTAACCCCACATCCGTCGGCTCTGCACCTGAAGCGATCGGTTTCATTCCCAATACAGTGTGGCCCTGCTGCTGTAGAGACTGCATCAGCCCGAGGGTGATCTCCGTCTTACCGCATTCAGTGTCGGTGCCGGTGATAAAAAAACCTTTAGACACGGCCACCTCCAGTACCAGGTTTCATATGAATCAGCGGCACTGTGCCATCAGCAAAACTTTTTGCCTGCTGCTGTTGATCGGGCGCCCAGGCGTGGCCGTAGATCACCTCATAGCTCGCGGGCAGCAGCCCATCATCAGCACGAAACTGTTCATAGGCGCGAGTCATGGCTTGAAGGCGACCTTTACCGGTCAGGCCGCGTTGGCGATCCTGGGTGACATTGTGAGCACCCAGCACTTTGAGATCTTTCATCAAGCCGCCCACCTGCTGGTAGGTAAGCTGCATCCGATCCACATCCATCACAGGATCGGCAAACCGTGCACGCATCAGCTCATCGCCCACATCATGCATATCAAGAAACGAACTGACATGGGGGTGTCCATCCGCTTCCGACCAAGCAGTGCGCAGCTCCTTGAGGGTGTCCGGTCCGAAAGTGGTGAACATCAACAGCCCCCCCGGGCGCAGCACACGTAAAAACTCTTTGAAGGTGTGATCGAGACTGTTGCTCCACTGGATCGCGGCATTGGAGTAGATCAGGTCAACACTTTGATCGGCCAGCGGCAGTTGATCGAAATCGGCACAGAGACACTTGGGTTTACGCAGCCAGGCGCCGCGTTTGCGCGCCTCTTTCAGCATTGGATAGGCGAAGTCCAGGGCCAGTATCTGCGCCTTGCGATAGCGCTTGGCCAACTGCGCCGTGGCGAAACCGGTACCCGCGCCGATATCCAGCACCACCTCGGGTTGCAGCTTCACCACATCGAGACGATCCAGCATGCGCTGGCCGATCTCGCGTTGAAGCACGGCGACTTTATCGTAGTGCTCGGCAGCTCGGGAAAAGGAGAGCCGTGCCTGCTGTTTATCAATCTGCTGGATATCACTCATGCGTCAGCATCCAGAAAGTGTTTCATGGTCTTCACAGCCACCTCGGGGTGGGAGAGAAAAGGCGCATGGGATGCGCCGTTGAGAATCAACACATCGGCCTCCGGCATCAATGCCTCCAACTCATCACCGACCGCCACCGGCACCAGGGTATCGCGCTCACCCAGTAACCAAAGGGTTGGACAGCTAATTGAGCTGAGCTGATCACGCAGATCAACCTCCAACAGAAATTCCAAGCCATGCTCCAGGGCCAAGGCATCGGCCTCGGGGCGGGATGCGACATCCTGACGCAATAATCTTAGCGTTTGACGCGCCTGATCATCGCCCTTCACCTGTAATGACAAAAAACGCTCCAATGTCTGGGCAGGATTTTTCAACAGTGCCGCAGCAAACTGACGTAGTGTCCTTTCAGGCATAGCGCTATCCCAATTATCCCCCTGGACAAATTTCGGGTTTGATGCCACCAGCACCAGCTTTTTAATCCGCTCTGGGGCAATCACCGCCGCACGTTG
>JAKSCN010000567.1 GCA_022360595.1 Chromatiales bacterium | reverse complement strand
GGCTGAGTTGCGTGCCGCAGGATGGGCGGATGACTCGCTGGTCCTGGTGGTACACAAAGCGAGCTGGCCAGGTGAGGAGCGGATCATCCGCGGCTGCTTGGCGGATATCAAGCAGCGATGCCAGGCCGAGAAGATTGCCAGTCAAGCCATGATCATCGCCAGCCCGGCACTGGGAGCACGTGATTGGCAGACATTGCAGAAATCAAAACTGTATGACGCCGGTTTTTCACACCGCTATCGCAAATCGACATCCGAGTGCGACTGTAGAGCGGATACCGGTCCCCACATCAAAACCGATAGGGATAGTTGAATGCACAATAGAGAAACCATTCTGCTGGTGGGACATGGGTCCCGTCATCAACCGGGAAACCGGGAGATCCTCAAGTTTTGCGATCAGTGGCGGGAGCGTCATCCCGCTTGGTCAATTGAGGTCTGCTTCATCGAGTTGGCATCCCCCTTGTTGGATGCGGGACTGGATGCGGCCGCGGCCCACGCCGGAACTGTTATTGTGGTGCCCCTGATCCTGAATGCCGCCGGACATGTAAAGGTGGAGATTCCGGAGTATCTGGAACAGGCCCGTCAGCGTCACCCCCGGACAACATTTGTCTATGCCTCTCATCTGGGAGTCAATGACACGGTATTGCAGATTCTCCAACGCAATCTGCAGCAGCGCATGCAGCAGCTCGATATGCCCGACCCCAAAACCACCGGTGTGATTCTTCTCGGCAGAGGCTCCTCGGATCGTGCGGCCAATGGCGAACTGGCAAAGATGACGCGCTGGTTATTTGAAGAGAGCGAGCATGATCTGGTGGAGCTGGCCTTTACCGGCGTTACGCATCCGCGTGTTGAATCGGTGGTCAGGCGCCAGATAAGCCTGGGTATGAGCCAGATCATAGTCCTCCCATACTATCTCTTCACCGGCACACTGATGGAGCGTATCAAACGCCAGCTCAATCATCTGACGGTTCAGTATCCCCATGTGCGTTTCTCCCTGGCCGGCTATTTCGGTTTTGAAGAGGAGGTGTTTGCCCTGTTGGATGAGCGGGTGAGCGAGGTACGCGGAGAGGGTGGAGAGCGTCAACCGCTGGTGTGCGACGGCTGCAGTTTTCGCCAGGCTGCACATCATACCCATCACCACCATGGATCACAGATATGAACAATCACGTCACCGAACAGTTGACCCGGGCCGGACGGGAGATTGAGCACAGCTCCTTTGCCATTGTCGACCGGGAGGCGAGTGCACACAGCTATGCGGATGATCAATGGCAGATCGTCAGGCGGATGATCCACGCCACGGCTGATTTTGAGTTCAATGGCTTGACCCGTTTTCATCCTTCGGCGGTGACCGCAGGACTCAATGCCATCCTTGCCGGAAGCTCCGTGGTGGCTGATGTGGAGATGATCTGCGTGGGGCTATCAAAGCCGAGACTGGCCCATTTCGGTGTCACGACACGACACTTCATCTCGGATCAGGATGTTATAGCGGCAGCAAAACGGCAGGACACCACGCGTGCCGTGCAGGCGATCTGTAAAGCCTATCGGTTGGGTTTGCTGGATAACGGGATCGTCGCCGTCGGTAATGCGCCAACCGCGCTATTTGAAGTGGAACGGTTGATAGCGGAGGAGGGAGTGCGTCCTGCGTTGATTATCGGTATGCCGGTGGGTTTTGTCTCTGCGGAAGAGTCGAAAGCGGCAATAGCAAAGATCGATAGTGTTCCCTGGATCGTCACTGATGGTCGTAAAGGGGGATCCACACTGGTAGTTGCAGCGCTTCACGCGCTGTTGGCGCTGGCTGAGCAGAAGGATCGTTGGGGTTGAGCGTCAACCAGATCAACAAGCCAGTGCCGGAGAAGGGGCGGCGCAGGAAGCGGGGTAACCGCAAGGGGTTTACCACCGGGGCCTGTTCGGCTGCTGCGGCCAGGGCCGCTGCCGTCGGCCTGATGCATGGCGTCGTTCCCGATGAGATTGAGTGCCGGCTGCCCAATGGTGAACAGGTGCGCTTTAGTGTTATCGACGGATACTGCAATCCTACCCGGGCACATGCGGTGGTTGTGAAGGATGCCGGCGATGATCCGGATGTGACCGATAAGTCCCACCTCACGGCGGATCTGCAACTGCAGTCTGCCCCCCCGAATGTTGTCAGTTTCAAGGCAGGGGCAGGGGTTGGCACTGTAACCATGCAGGGGCTTGGCCTCGAAGTGGGCGGGCCTGCAATCAACCCCATACCCCGAAAAAATATTGAAGAGAATGTGAGAGCGGTGGCTGCTCCTCTACTGGCAAGGTACGGCATTGAGGTGAAGATATCCGTGCCCGGTGGTGAGGAGCTGGCAAAGCGTACCCTCAACCCACGGCTGGGTATTATTGGCGGCATCTCCATTCTTGGCACTACGGGTATTGTTCATCCCTGGTCTACCGCCGCCTTTCGGGCCAGTGTGGTTCAGGGTATAGAAGTGGCAGCCAATCAGGGGCAGAGAACCGTGGTGCTTACCACCGGCGGCAGAACAGAGAAGTTTACTTTGCGTCAGTTGCCGGATCTGGCGCCGGCCTGCTTTGTGCAAATGGGTGACTTCCTGAAAGCTGCGCTGGATGCTGTAGTGGATAACGGCATCAGAGAGGTCATCATTGGGGCCATGGTGGGTAAGCTCACCAAAATGGCTCAGGGGGAGACAGTTACCCATGCCAATCGCAATCCGGTGAATACTGCTCTGGTGGCGGAGTTGGCGGCGGCTGTTGGAGCCCCGGCGTCACTCTGTGAGGAGATTCGCCAGGGTCAAACAGCCCGCTTCGCTACGGAACGCCTGGCAGCGTTGGGGCTTCAGATACCTTTTCTACAACTGCTGGCCAGGCGAGTCATCGAAACCCTGCGGGCGCGTTATCCGGGCCGGTTCACGCTTCGAGTCCTGGTGTGTGACTTTGAAGGGAACTGGCTAACGGAGGTATCGGAAGATGAGTGATCGCTGCCGGATTATCGGCGTGTTGGATAACGGTAGTGAGGGGCTTACCCGATCTGCTCTGCAACACATAGGTGAAGCGGACCTGGTGCTCGGTGGCAGTCGCACCTTGGCGCTGCTTTCCGACAGTTATAAAGCCGGAGTGGAGCTGCGCGATATCAGCGGCAAATTTGCTCAGGCTCCTGGTTGGATCGATGAGGCGTTGAAGCTGGGGCAGCGGGTCGTGGTACTCGCCACAGGTGATCCGTTGTGCCACGGCATCGGCCGCTACCTGATCAACAAATTGGGTGCAGAGCGCTGCGCCGTTCTGCCAAACCTATCCATCCTGCAGCTGGCGTTCGCCCGTTTGGGTGTGGCTTGGGAGGGGGTAAAGATCTGCTCGGTTCACAGTCGTGATGCCGGAGAGTGGCAGCCGGGCAGTGGTCCTGAGCATGGACTCTACAAACTGCTGCAGAGTATTCGCCAGCATTCGCTGCTGGCGATCTTTACCAGCCCCGATAATGGTCCAGGCCGTATCGCTCGCATGTTGCAGAGCGAAGGATTGACTGAAGGCGTAGAGCTGGCGGTGCTGGAGCGTCTGCTGCAGCCCGAGGAGTGTATCCATGCTTTTATGTCGGTAGAGGAGACACTCAGCAGGGCGTTTGCCGAGCCCAATTTTGTCATTTTGCGCCGTACTTTGAATCGACACTCCAAGCCGCTGTTTGGACTCGGCAACGAGCACTATATTCAGCGCAAGCCGGGCAAAGGCCTGATCACCAAACGCGAAGTTCGAGTCGTCTCACTGGCCCGCCTGAACCTATCGGTCGACAGTGTCGTCTGGGATATCGGTGCAGGCTCCGGCTCCGTGGGGCTGGAAGCGGCCCGGTTATGCTCGGCCGGACATGTCTATGCCGTGGAGAAGAACCCGGACGATTTCGCTATTGCAGCGGAGAATCGCCGCCGTTTCGGGGTGAGCAACTACACCCTCATACACGCCGAAGCACCCGCAGAAGTGGACCGCTGGCCAGATCCCGATGCAGTGTTCATCGGCGGTTCCGGCGGTCGGCTTTCGGTGCTGATCGAACTTAGCCTGCAGCGCCTGAATCCCGGTGGCTGGCTGGTTATGAATTTTGTCACCTTGGAAAACCTCAACAGTGCAATGACTCTATTGAAGCAACTAAATGTAACCTGGGACGTTACCCAGATACAGATCGCCTGCAGCAGCCCGATTCTCGATATGCAACGACTGCGAGCGGAGAACCCGGTGTGGATCGTATCGGCACAACGGAGCAGGGGATGAGTAGCTACGGCAAACTTTATGGTGTCTCTCTCGGTCCCGGTGATCCGGAGCTGATGACACGCAAGGCGTGGAAGTTGTTGAACGGTTCGACCCATTGGGCCTATCCCATCAAGCGTAAAGGGAGCGACAGTTACGCCCTGGATATTCTGCACCGGGCCGGATTGAAACTACCCGAACGGCTTACGCCGCTGGTGTTTCCCATGACTCATGATCATGAGAAGTTGGCAGCTTACTGGTTGCGGGCGGCACAAACCGTACTGGAGTTTATACACCGGGGTGAGGATGTGCTGTTTCTGGTGGAGGGTGATGCCTCGACCTATTCCACTTTTGGACACTTGGCGCGCACCCTAACATCGTTGGATGACCGTATCCCGGTAGAGATTGTTGCCGGTGTCAGCTCCTTCAATGCGGCGGCAGCCGATCTTCAGTTACCTCTCGCCGATACGGACGATACCCTGGCGATTATTCCCGCCGGTTATGGCGTAAAAATGCTGGATCGCCTGTTGGTCGATTTCGATACGCTGGTTCTGCTCAAGGTAAAGCCGGTTTTGGAGTCGGTTCTGGATCTGTTGGAACAGAAGGGGTTGTTGGCATCGTCAGCCTTTATTGAGAAAGCGGGTACCCCGGATGAGCGGGTCGTCCACAATCTGACCGAACTGCGCGGTACCCAGGTGAATTATCTATCGCTGCTGCTGGTGCGTAATCACCACCGGGTGCGAGGCGAGATGATACGCGGCTGCAGGAAGAAGAGCGTTGCATAGGGCTATGACAACAGAGCGCATTGCCATGGTTGCCATCACCCGCCACGGTGCCGAGCGGCTGGCTACTCTGGGACCGAAAATGCCCGAGGCGGATCTCTATATCAGTCAGAAGTTTGCTGATCTGTTGAGTAATCTCCCCAATCGTGTCGTGCCTATATCGATAGCGGTGCGTGAGGCAGTGGCCAAGCTGTTTGCAAGCTACGATCAGTTGTTGTTCGTTTTTTCAATCGGTGCGGCAGTACGCCTTATCTCACCCTGCCTCAAATCCAAAGAGGAGGATCCCGGTGTTGTTGTAGTTGATGACGCCGGCCGGTTTGTGGTCCCTATACTCTCGGGGCATCTTGGCGGCGCCAACGCTTTTGCGACAGAGGTGGCGACGCTGCTAAATGCAGTGCCGGTGATGACCACCGCATCGGAATCGCTGGGCACGCTACCGGTGGATATTCTCGGGCGGGAGCTGGGCTGGCAGGTTGAAGCGCCAAAAAACAATCTTGTGCGGGTTGCCGCCCGGGTGGTCAATGGTGAACCCATCGCCTTTATTCAGGAGATGGGCTCCCGAGAGTGGTGGCCCGCCGGTAAAGCACTGCCCGATAACATCTATCTGTTTGAGACTTTTGAAGCGGTTGATCTGAATCGCTACAAGGGGCTGCTCTGGGTGACCGAGCGCCATATCGATGAGGGCATCTGGCAGCAGTTGGAAGGGCGCCTGGTGGTCTACCGTCCACCCCAGGGGAGTGGGGCATGAGAGTTGTGATCGGTATCGGTTGCGACCGGGGAACCTCATTGGAGACACTGGAGACCGCATTGGATCAGGCGCTGGAGATGGCGGGTATCGAGCGTAGTGCTATCGCTACGCTGGCCAGCATCGACAAAAAGCGGGATGAAGTTTGCCTGATTCAGTTGGCTGCGAAAAATAGCTGGCCGCTGATCTTTTTTTCTGCCCGGGAACTGGCTCAGGTAGACGTTCCCAACCCCTCGGAGGTGGTGCGCAAATATATGGGCACCCCATCAGTCGGTGAGGCAGCAGCTCTTCTGGCCGGCC